>JBJOJZ010000147.1:0-7353 GCA_046046325.1 Bacteroidota bacterium | reverse complement strand
AGTTTCACCACCCACTTACTTGAGAAGGGCGTCGATCTACGCTACATACAAGAGCTTTTAGGACATGAAAGCACCAAAACTACCGAGATTTACACCCATATAACGAGAAAAGGTATGAGTAACATAAAAAGCCCTTTGGATGACCTGGACATTTGAGAAACGGATTATCTTTGACCACGCCCTTAGCGGAAATACACGCACCTCAGGTGCGTATATCAACCATACGGGTGGGGCAATCACGCACCATGGTGCGTATATACAATAGATAGCAGCAACTATAAAAAAATTATAATAAAAAATAGGTGTGCATCGGCAGAACCCATAACTATCCTCAAATTTGGGACGTAAATCTTGTGCGTTACAATCAAGAAAACCAACAATTACTTTTAAATGTCTTTTCGTATGAAAAACATCAAGCCATCTGTGTGGATTCTGTCCATACTTTGTGCCGCACTTGCGGCAAATTTAATCTGGTCATGCCAGAAGGAATCAAACAGCAACGAGGCCGTAACGACGGTTGAAGCACCAAAATTAATCGGTGTTTCTTTCCAAGAAAACAGGCTCGTGTTTGCTTCCCAAGCATCTTTCGAGGCTGCGGTTGACAAATTGGTAGAAGTTGGGCAAAAGGGAACGGACAAAGTCGAAGCACAATTTCCCGGCTTTGAGTCCAATTTTCTTGCCTACAAAAAGTTGATGCGGGAAAACGGTGAAAACCTTGACCCTAACAACCTGCCAGCATTTGTTACCGCAACCAAGGGCGATGACGGGGAAATTTACCTGAAAAGTTCAGTGGATTTCAAAATTCTGCGTCATCTTGCCAACAAAAACGGGGTTTATCAAGTTGAAAACCGAGTCATTCGGGTGAACTATGACAAATGGTACGAGGCTGATGCTGCTTTTGCCAATGAATTGGAACACGGCCAAAACTTGGACAGCAACCCTAACGTGACCGCTCACGAGATATGGCGCGAAAAGGAGCAAATCCACGAGCGGGCTTCATTTATGTCTTGCAGCCAAATGTACGATTGCTCTCCATGTTCACGAAAGTATCATGGAGAAGTGAACAATGTGTTTGGCCCTTACAATGAGGTACGTACAGACATGGATCACTACAAAAGAGGTGCTTTTGGTGCATGGTACCACAACGACGCACCTTCTATGAATTTTACTGGTACTGTCAATACCCAATGCTGCACCAGTATCTGTCGCAATCCAGACGGTTCATGCCCTACAACATCCATAGCAACCGCAATGTCGGGCACTGACGAGAGTGAGATATTCGATGTGCTGTTGATTTGTTGTTACGGTTCATGTGGCGGATCGTGCAGTGCAATTTCGACTTCAACGGTCACCTATTCCATCAATGGTGACTTTGGCTTTACTGGAACTTGCACCGCGACAGAATAATCAATAAATGCACACCTTGCTACCTCCCGCCAATCTGTCATTGGCGGGAGGTAATTTTATTTCAATTTGTAAAAACTTAGGCATAATACAACCCAAGTCTATGTAAAACTGTTTTAGTGAATAAATCTGGTTCATGGAGTTATCGGACGACATATTGGCCTTAAAGGATTTGGTTTCGGTTCTGCTTCGGCGAATTGAGGTTTTGGAATCCGAGAACGCTGCCCTTAGGGTGGAGGTTGCTGATTTGCGTTCGCGCCTGAACCTGAACAGCAAGAACAGTCACAAGCCGCCCTCGTCGGACGGTTTGTCCAAGAACCCTGGCCTTCCCAAAGGGCCGCCCAAAAAGAGCGGTGGGCAGTTTGGTCACAAAGGCAAGACGCTCAAAATGGTGGACAAGGCGGATAGCGTTGTGGTGCACCATGTTGCATCCTGCCCCTGCTGCTCGAAGGTTTTTTCTACTGCCGATGTAATTGAGGTGGTTCAAAAGCGTCAGGTGTTCGATATTCCTCCACCTCGTATGGAGGTTACGGAGCATCAGTTGGGCGTAGTGGTCTGTTGTGGTCAGCAGCATTTGGGCAGTTTTCCGCCTGAAGTAGGTCAACCTGTGCAATACGGTTCCCGAATAAAGGCTTTGAGCGTTCTATTAAACAACGATTACAAACTGCCGCTGGAAAAGATCGAACAACTCATGGGCGATTTGTGGGGCTGTTCGTTTAACGAAAGTATCGCCGTGACGGCTAATGCTGGCATGTACCAAGCCCTTGAACCGATTGAGGAACAAATTAAAACGGCGGTTTTAGCCTCCAACGTGGTTCATTTTGATGAAACGGGTATGCGGGTGGAGAAAAGCCTCCATTGGTTCCACGTCGCCTCCACCGCATGGTTTACCTACCTATTCGTTCACAAAAAACGGGGCAAGGAAGCATTGGAAAGTGAAGCCTCGCTGCTCAAAGATTTTCAAAACCGGGCCGTGCATGACTGCTGGGAGTCTTACTTTGGCTTCAAGCAGTGCCAACATGCTCTGTGCGGCGCTCACCTGCTCCGGGAACTGACCAATCTGACAGAAAACGGTTCAAAGTGGGCAGTAAAAATGAAGGAGTTTATCCTTGACCTTTACCAAAATAGCCAAAAAGCGACCCTTGTGGTGGCAGACAAGCAAACTTGGGAGCGGGAGTTCAATCATATCTGCCAGTTGGCCGATCAGGAAGAGCCGCCCCCCAAACAAGGCAAGAGAGGCAAACCCAAGAACTCAAAAGGCAGAAATCTGCTCAATCGTCTGCTCGAACATCAGGAGGGGTGGCTTGCTTTTGCCTTTGTCGAAGGTGTCCCGTTCTCCAACAATCAGGCCGAGCGAGACATTCGTTGCCTGAAAACTAAGCAGAAGGTTGCCACTAATTTTCAAACCTTCAAAGGAGCGCAGCACTATGCACGCATTCAATCTTTTACCTCAACACTTCGCAAACATTCAATGAACGTTTTCCAGAACCTGATTAACGCTTTTGATAGAAAACCTATCGCTTTTCAGGCTGGCTAAGTTTTTACTTCAATTTCAATGATGATAAAAAAGAAATTATTACTATTTATTCTGTGCTTTGTTTTTTTTGAAGTCACTGGTCAGCAATTCAGTATTTCGGGTTGGGTCATGGATTCGGCGAGCGGAGAACACATCATCGGAGCCAATGTCATGCTGATTGGCCAAAATGCTGGAACGACTACGGATAATTACGGCCATTTCCAATTAAAAATTTCTAACTTGCAGTTTCCTGCTAAAATTCGGGTAACTTACCTTGGATATAACAACAATGTTCTATTACTTGAACAAGCACCCAGTAAAAGCATAAAAATCTACCTTTCTCCTTTGGTGTTAAGAGAGGTTGAGATCAAGGCTGAAAAAGAACCCGTCCAAGAAAGAGTAGGCGTGATTAACATCCCGGTAGAAAAATTAAAATCCCGACCAATGTTATTGGGGGAAGCGGACATCATGAAGGCACTTGCGCTTACGCCGGGAGTTAAGACTGGTACGGAGGGTAGCGCAGGGCTTTACATTCGGGGCGGAACCCCTGACCAAAACTATATACTATTAGACGGGGCAACTGTTTATAATACCAGTCACCTGTTTGGGTTTTTATCTGTATTTAACCCTGATGCTATTAAAAGCGTTACGCTTTATAAAGGCAATATTCCGGCACGCTACGGGGGCAGATTGTCATCGGTGATTGATGTTAGCATGAAAGAGGGCAACAACCAAAAGCATGAACAAGATTTATCATTGGGTGTAATCAGTTCAAAAGTGCTGCTGCAAGGCCCAATCAAAAAAAACAAGTCCTCTTACCTCTTTTCAGGCCGTTCTTCCTATCTCGGTTTGTTTGGTTTGCCTTCAAGGATTAGTTTTAACAAAAAAAAGAGCGACGATTATTTTAATTACTGGATGTACGACCTGAACGGTAAGGCTAATTTTGACCTCACTGAAAACAGTCGCCTATATTTCAGTTTTTATTCGGGACGCGATTATTGGAAAGCACTGTCAAGGGCTACAAGTGAACGTTACGATTTTGGGATTAACTGGGGTAATACTACCTTTTCTACAAGGTACACCAATTTGCTCAAAAACAAAGTGTTTTTTGTTTCCCAAATGAGTTACAACCAGTACCGTTATTCCGTAGAACAATTGTTTTTTGACGAATCCGATGCAGCGGACAAGGACTATTACTTCAACCGTTCTTTCGTCAAGGAATTTTCGTGGCGGAACAGTGCCAAATTTTCCCCAATGGCTTATTTTAACGTGGAAGCGGGGGCGGAGTTGGTCGCACAACAACTTAGCCCACAGGGCGTAAAGTTTAGTGGCGGCAATGTGATAATAGACTCTATTCCCATTATACCTTCGAAAAAATACATGGGATTGTCAACTGCCGTTTTTGTTGAAAATAATTTGACACTCCTAAAATCAATGACCCTAAGCGCAGGGCTGCGCGGGGTGACATTCAATACTGGCGGAAACCTGTACAAATACCTTGAACCCCGTACTTCCTTGACCTATAAGCACCGTTCAGGTGCAGTATCGCAAGTTTCATGGCGACAAAACAGGCAATTTACCCATTTGCTGGCAACCAGCAGCGTTGGACTTCCAAATGAGGTTTGGGTACCAGCAACGGCAACAACGCCTCCTTCCAAAGCATACCAATGGAGCGTGGGCATCTCCCAGCCCATTAAGCGCGCGGGGCTGGTATTGTCGCTGGAATCTTATTATAAGGAAATGAGCCAGTTGCTGGACTACCGCCAAGGAATCAATATTATTGGTTCGGGCAAAGATTGGGAACAATTGGTGGAAAAAAAAGGAAACGGACGGTCGTATGGCTTTGAGGCCATGTTGCAAAAACAGGAGGGGCGGCTCAACGGCTGGATTTCTTACACTTGGAGCAAGAACGAACGAAAGTTCGGAAACATCAACAACGGGATGTGGTATCCCCACCGTTATGACAGGAGGCATGATTTGGCTGTGACTGGTAATTACCAATTCAATAAAAAATGGTCGTGTGCTGCAAATTTCGTTTTTTCAACGGGGGAAGCGATTACCGCGCCTTCCTATTTTTATGTCTTGAACAACACTTATGTACAGCCTTTTTATACCGGCAAGAATACCGAGAGAACACCTAATTATCATAGATTGGACATTTCGCTCACAAAAAATTTCACCACTAAGAACAACAGGACAGCGTACCTGAACTTTGGTGTTTACAACGCTTATGCACATACCAATCCATTTTACGTCAATATTGACGCTGTTTACCAAAATGACCCTAATAATTTCTTCAAATTTACCGGGTTTAATGTTAAATATGAAGTCAAATCAATTTTCACCTTTATCCCTTCAGTCTCGTATGGAATCAAGTTCTAAGATTATCTTCTTGTTTTCAGTTTTTATCATCTTATTGTTTGGCTGTGAAAAAGAAGGGGAATATCGTCCTTCTACTATCCCACCGCCCAAACTATTTATCTTGGGTCAGGCAGATCCCAATCTTGGTGTATCCGTTAAGGTAACAAAGGCGGTTTCGGTTGGTAAGTCTGCCCAATTTGATACCATTTTTGTTTCAAATGCAAGGGTGCAATTGGTGACCTCTGACGGAACAGTTTATGGCCTTGCAAATCAAGGGAAGGGGTTGTTTACCTTAGATACCGCCATTTACAGGGTCGTGCCAGGGGATAGTTGTTTCGTTAGTGTCACCGACGTTCCTTACTATCCCGATTGTGAGTCGAGTTATGTAGTTATACCACAAAAGGTTAAGTCTATTGAAAAAATCGAAATCTGGAAAACGGGTGAATATAACGGTGATATACCATGGGGTGAAGGGATAATAAAATTTTCGGACGAATTGCATAGTAAGGATACCTATATATTTAGAGGTTACGGTCAATCTGACAACAATCAAATAACAGAGTTAGATTGTTCAATTTCACTCATTCAACTTTGTGACCTTTACAATTTTTTAGGCTCAACATTTTTAGATAATTGCGTTATAGGGCAAGACAATATAAAAGTAAGTATTAAAGGGCAAATAAACGGATTAAATAGCAATGGCTTTTCGGTTCCTGCTGACAGGGTTATTGTATATTTTGGAACTGCTAGCGAAAACTTCCATTTATTTAACTATGCATTATTACAGCCGGAAGATATAGAAAAAGGCTTAGCAGAGCCCAAGCCAAGTTATACAAACATAAATGGAGGGCTTGGTATTTTTTATTCAACTAACCTTACTCAAAAGGTGATTGAAATTCAATAAAAATGGCTGCTATCAATGCATGTGCGACGTAAACCCCCGACCAACACCATCTTGTTTTTCAGGCTCCTTTTAGGGAGCATTCCCCGAAGCCCCCTTTCTGCGGGGTTTCAGGTCTCGGCTTCGCTTCGGGGCGGGTCTGCTTTCAGACCCGGCTGAAGGGGTTGCAAGTGGTGGGGCAGCAGTTCCTCCAGCGTACACCCCCCGACCAACCGCATCTTGCCTCGTATTTTCCGTATGAAGACCTTTGCCCCAAACAGATTTTCATATGGCACGAACCAATTCAGGAGGTGCTCCGGGAATCTCCAAATCTGCCTGCAGGCGTGGAAACACAGCGGCCTGAGTCAGCAGGCCTGGCTTGACACCACGGGTGTATCCGGAATACTTTGCTCGGCTGTAATTTCGTTTGCGTGCGCTTAACCGCAGAGTTTCGCAGAGTACGACGCGGAGTTACGCAGAGAAAAATACCTCTGCGCAACGCTGCGGTTAAAAAAAGCAGCGCTCCAGGTTTACACCGAGTCTGCAGAAAGGGGCTTCGGAGAATGCTCCTGAAAAAGAGCCGGAAAAACAAGGTGGTGTTGGTTGGGGGTTTACTTCTTGCCAGTTAGTTATTTTACAGCGGTCTTTAAGTTTGTCGGATTGCAAATTCGAATTTACCTTTGTCATGAGTCGCGTGGGTGTGGTCTTTAGGTTGCGCAACTCAAAATTACATCTGCCGACTCATTTTATGCTAAAAATCCAGTCTGGGTACCCTGGGATTCATGCAACAAAGCCATTCAATATGAAAAATTTCACGCTCTACTTCGCCAGACCTCTTGTAATAGTGAGTCTTTACATTTTTGTTTGTTTGAATTCTATTTCTGCTCAAATCAACTACAACTACCCCATCCCGGGGCCCTACGAAGATTATCATGGACCATACTTTATCAGGGTTCAGGTTAATTTTTTACAGCCGACTAATGATTTGTGGACAAACAACTGGGATGTCCAAGCGGAAGCAAACGCTGTAATGGCGACGTTAAATAGCGCATTCAATAAGCACAGAATCTATTTTGTGCCATATACAAATCCTTGTTCTGGTTCAGCGTTCCAGGTATTTACAACAAACCTGAATACATTAGAGGTCAGAGACCAACTTCAAGCCCCGGCAACTATAAATGAAGCATACCAT
>JBJOJZ010000143.1:0-33305 GCA_046046325.1 Bacteroidota bacterium | reverse complement strand
TTGGTATGGAGATTTCGACCAATGCCTGGTGAAAGGTTATGCCGTTTTTAATGAACACCACTATTTTCAGGGCTTCGAACCGTGCCGTGATTAAGGTGCTTTTGACAGGGATTTTTACCATGGCGTGAACATAACTGCGATCATTCTGTTTAATGTTTCTAATTAAAAATTAAACAAAATGAAAAAACTGAAATTTTACGCCTTTACCCTCTTCGGAGCCAGCATGCTTTTTAGCTCGGCCATTCATGCACAAACCAACGTTTTTGACGACGTTATTGCCCCAAGTCCGAACCATACCTACCTTGAGGCAGCCTTAATTCAGGAAGGTTTGGTTGGAGCTTTGCAAAATCCCAACGCTACCTTAACGGTATTTGCACCGGATGATCAAGCGTTTACCAACTTAGCTACCGCCTTAGGAACCAACGTTGCAGGTTTATTGGCTTTGCCTAATTTGGATGATATTTTGTTGTACCACGTTTTAGGGACTACCGTTCCTTCTTCGGCCGTAACGAACGGAGCGATTGTACAACCCTTAAGTCCAACAAATACCCTAAAAATCACCGCTACGGGAGCTGGAAATGTGTATATCAACCAAGCGCAAGTTACCGCCGTTGATTTAACCACAGCGAACGGTGTTGTTCATGTTACTAATGGGGTGTTGTTACCGGTAGAAACCGTAGCCGATATTGCGATTGATAATGGGTTTACAACCTTGGTAACTGCAGTGGTAACTGCAGAATTACTTCCTGCACTGACCAACCCGTTAAGCAACCTAACGGTATTTGCTCCAACCAATCAGGCATTTCAAGACATCGCTGATGAATTAGGGGTTCCAGTAGCAGCATTGTTAGGACTTCCTGAATTGAGTGATATTTTACTCTACCACGTTTTGGGTACCGAAGTTCCTTCGTCTGCCGTTACCAACGGAGCCTTGGTACAACCGTTGAATAATGCGAATACCTTAAAAATGACCGTAACAGGAGCAGGAGATGTATTTGTGAATCAAGCGCAAGTAACCGCAGTGGATATTACGGCAGATAACGGAGTGGTACACGTGTTGGATGCGGTAGTCCTTCCTATTGAAACCGTAGCAGACGTTGCGATTGACAATGGTTTCTCTACGCTAGTTACTGCAGTAGTTACCGCAGAATTACTTCCAGCGTTATCCGATCCTTTTTCAGAATTTACCGTGTTTGCTCCAACGAACCAAGCGTTCACCAATTTGGCTACCGCTTTGAATACGGATTTGAATGGAATTTTGGCCTTACCCAATTTGGCGGATATTTTACTCTATCACGTAGTAGGTGGTACGGTTTTGTCAAATCAATTAACGGCAGGACCGGTAGCCACGTTGGAAGGTTCCGATGTGATTGTGTCCCTTTCGGGTGGTGTTAAAATAAACGATGCGAACGTAACCTTGGCTGATGTTTATGCGGACAACGGCGTTGTACATGTGTTAGACAAAGTGATTTTAGAGTCTTACTTGGGGATTAACGAAAATAATGCCTTCTCTTTTGGGTTGTTCCCAAATCCAAGCAATGGATTGGTTACTATCAATGGAGTTGACAATGCAGAAGTAATCGTACGTGATTTAACTGGAAAAACCTTCTTAAATCAAAACGTTAATAACAACACCTCTTTGGATTTGAACGGTCTAAGCAATGGAACGTATCTAGTAACCATTGTACAAAACGGAAACCGAAGCGTACAAACCTTGGTGAAGTTCTAAAACCTGTGAATCTTTATTTCGAAAAGCCATCCTTTGGGGTGGCTTTTTTGGTAGTATATAGTTAATTATCTTTGACAAATATGCCCTACCATTACCCCGATCAGTTGCAATTCGAACGGTTGAAAACTGCGTATTTAACCTTAGATGACGTGCATGCCTGGTCAGCGTTCTTTGCGCATTCAGAAGCCATCCGATTTTTATTTATTGAGTCTTTGGGTTTGCCTACGAACGAGGCTGTAGCTCACCATATGATTCAGAAACAATTGGAACGTTATGCGGAACATCGATACGGATTACAGAAATTAGTGCATCGAGAAACAGGCGAGTTTATTGGCTGTTGTGGGCTGTTGCTCCAAGAGGTTGATGGCCAAAATGAGATTGAAGTAGGATACCATATTTTCCAAGCCTATTGGAGGCAAGGATATGCCACCGAAGCAGCGAGGTGTTTCATAGACTTCGCATTCAATACCCATCAAACCCATCGTGTAATTTCCATCATTGATGATGAAAACCAGGCTTCAATTCGTGTAGCGGAGAAAAATGGAATGTCCTTACTAAAACGGACCACCTGGACTAATGATGAACCAGTTGGGGTATATGGGATAAACCATTCCTGATAATTTTTATACCTTAGTCCTAGCATGAATCGCACGGTATACCAAGACGATGATAAAAACTCCATTCGATATTCGACCATCGATCGAATTGATACCGAAATTGATTTCAATGGTTTCGGGGTGAAATATGTGGCTTCGGGACAGGAAACATATTACATCAACGGTAAAAAATATCAGGTTAAGGAAGGGGATTACATCATAGGCAACGATTTTACCAACGCTTCGGTGCAAATCAATCAATCGGAACCTGTCCAGGGGTTGTGCATTGATATTTCAGCACGCATTATTTCTGAGGTTGCTTCCTTTCATGAGGTTACAGAGCAAGATTTAACGGAATTCCTATTGTCCGATCAGTTTTTTGTGAACCGGTACAACGTTAAAAACACCACGTTGGGATACTCACTGCTAGAAATCAACGACAAAATCAAAAAGGGTAATTTCGTGCATTCCCTGCATAACGAAGAGCTTTTTTACAGCCTTGCAGAATCGGTGGTCATGGATCAGCGGTTCGTTTTCAATCAATTGAGTAAATTGAATTTTAAGAAACACGAAACCAATCAGGAATTGTTACGCGCCCTGCTGAAAGCGAAAGATGTTATGGATACCACGCTTTTTGATGCCATTCGATTAGATGATTTAGCCTTGACCTCAGGAATATCAAAATACCATTTCATCCGTTTGTTTAAGTCGGTTTTTGGTATTTCACCGTATCAATATATCAAGCATCGAAAATTAGATCTTGCGCGTATGCAACTTCTAAAGGGGAGTAGAGTAGTAGATGTCGCAGTACAATGTGGGTATCCGGATACCCCTTCTTTTTCGAAGGCCTTCAAACAGCTGTTCGGCCTAAACCCAAGCGCAATAAATAAGCAATAACTGACAAGTAATTTAGCGTTGATTTTTCGAATATTGTTCGAAAAATAAAGAATGAGAAATTCAACATGGATATACCCTTTTTTGTATGCTGGATTTACGCTATTAGCCCTCTATAAATCAATTGTTGGTGAGTTTGGTGAAGCGGCAATGTATTCAGGAATTGCTTTGGCTTTTGATCCCTTTGATCCAACGGTATCATGGAAAAATCGCCCCTTATGGCAACGTACTTGGTTGGTCATTCATCTCGCACTTTGTGCAGCTGCTTTTGGTTTTGAAGTGGGGATAAAAGATTGAATTCACAACGAGAGGTAAATTCCTCATTCCTTCCAATAAAAATCCCGATCGTAGGGCGAGGGTTCTTCTTGCAGTTTTTTCCAGGCCTCCCAAGAAATGGTACGGTTCAGGATTTCTACGTCACCGTTGCTATACACCACAAAGTACGTACTTCGACCCTTATCGGAGTATTGAATGGTTGCATAGCAAGGGTTCATGGATTTAATAATAACCGAGGTCGCGGGTGGACTACCCCATGTGCGAGGATACATGGTTCCATCTGGATCGTCCGTTGCGGTGAATACCGGGTAAAAATACGGACTATGTTCCCCTAAAAGTTTTACTTGCATGGCCGGGTTCAGGATCCCGGTGAATTCAATCGTGCCAATGTACGTTCCATTGCTGAGCTGAACTGCCTTCCATTTCCAACCCAAACTGTCGATGAGGTGTAGGAGCTGCACGGCTCGGTACTCTTTAATCCCGTCTTCGATGAGGTTTCGGTAATATACGTGAGGTAATTCAAAATGAAGTGCTTGAAATTCGAGTTGTCCAAAGTCAGGGCTTACTCCGTTATTTTCCAGGGTTTGATTCAAAAGGCGCATCCAATGGGCCAGTGAATCACGGTATGCTATGCAGGAATTCATGTTTTCCCACGGCGCTTGGTTTTGATGGTAAATAATATGATTTGCCCGTCGTTGCCAGGTTATTTTTTCATCTTCCGTAGTATATCCCCATGCGGTTTGAGCCTGTACACACCCATGATCGTAGGTGAGTTTTTCTAAGATCACGCTGTCCTTTGTTTTTAGTTCCCATAACCCGTGACGTATCCCTTGATCGTAGTTTCCTAACAATAACTGTCCAGAAATCGTATCTCGCTCTTCGTACCTTCCTTGTAATTTTTGATGAATGGTTTTCGATTTCAAATAACTGATCCCGTTCAGGCTGTATCGAAAATCAATTTGTTCTTCGTTGTAGGTGGCCAACCGTTGCGCGAGGTTTCCATTGGAATAATAGCGTTTTATGACTTGACGATTATCGCCATCCCCATAACTGGTTTCAATATGGAGTAGGCGCGTACCTTGAATATTCCATTCGGTTTTTTCTTCTTTTCGGAGCGCATCGTACCAATGTCCGAGGTTCAGGCGTTCCATTTGCCCATTCTTAAAGTAGCTCACATAGGAGGTGTCGGATCGCTTGTTGTGGATAAATTTCACTTGACCGTTGTCGTACCAGGTCTTTTCAAATTCTCTGTAATCGGCATTATTCCAGTTCATTTGCATTCCATTGCTATATCGAACATAGCGTATCAGCTTTCCTTGGGGCGACCATTCTTGCAGGATGGCTTGTTTTTCGGCATTGATTTCTTTAGAATTCACTAACAAGCCTGCGGTGTTGTATTCTTTTTCTCGAACGGGTGCGAAGGGATTTTCGGCCCTTTGATCGTAGAGCGATTCTTTCGACAGGTTTCCTCGGTCATCCCATTGCCGCCAGAGGCTGTCTTGGATGTTATTTCGGTAAAGTCCTTCTTGGTAGAGCATACCGTTGTAATGATATCGCTTCCACATACCATCCGGATTTCCTTCCTTGAATTGCCCTTGTGTTTTTAGTTTACCATTGTCATGGAATTCCGTAAATTTTCCATGAAGCAGGTGTTCCGCATCTTGCCGATAAAAGGTGAGTTGGTCGTAGTGCTCCTCGCGGATAAGCTGCCCTTGGTCGTTGTACCAGTGGTGCACACCGTAGGGAACTTGAAGGCTCGTGTAGCCGAAATCATCTACCGTATGGGGAGGATTTTCCTTTAAATGAAAGGAATCAATTTCACTAAGCCGAATGAACGCATATTCTCGAATGAACCGCAATGTTCCGGTGGGTAGGTATTCCGTTTCTCGCTCGCAGCGTCGGCCGGTCTTATCCGTGTAAAATTCAAAATGACGTATCAGGCTTCCTTTTTCATTGTATTCTTTGCAAAACCCTAGCTGTTGGTTTTTTTTTGTCGAGTGGTTGAGTTGGGTTCGTATATGTGGGGTGAATTTACCATCGTTGTAATAGTTGAGTTCCTCGCTGACGATATGACCTTTGTCAAAGGACCGTCTTACGTAAAATTGAGTGCCAATTTTTCGCTCGCAATTACCGTTTCTCGGGGTTTTATGGTCATTTTCGTAGTACGTAGAAAATAGATAGTGTCCGCCTTTTTTGGGATAGTAGTCGAAGTTACATTCTTGTGCAAGGGTATATGAAATAAAGCAACTGCAGTACAACAAGAAGAACACGTGTAGTATTTTTTGCATCTATGATAATAGTTACACGTTAAGACAAATGAGGTTCAAACCAATTCCGAGATAATACCTTGTCTGGAAATTTGCTAATGTTCCTCTTCATAAAAACCTTCTTCAATTCGCGTTTTGAATCGCTCTACGGGTAATAAATCGACATTTGTGTCATCTACTCCGTAGTCGAAAGGATTGTCCAAACCTTTGATCAGTAAAACAAGGTAAATGAAAATAAAAGAAACCAATCCAGTAACCATAAACCCAGCCATTGGTGTTTTAAATTTACACATAAACAGTACCGATATAACACAGCCTACAATGGACATCAGCAGGAAGTAGGCGGGTGCTAAAAATTCAGTTCGCGCGATATAATAGGTCCTTGTTAAATTTTTTCGTAACTGGTTTAGGTTATCTTGGATTCCTTTTACTGCCTCTTTATCACCGCCAATCCTAGCAATGTAGTAGGCCATTTCATTCACTTTGCGAATAGAATGGTAAATGGTTTTAGAGTTTTTTTCTCGACTATTAAACCAAGCTAATACCTCTAAAGTAAGTTGGTAGACACTCTGATATAGCTTTTCTTTGTCGATTGTAAGGTCAGGAGTTGATTTATAGGTTCGTATTGCCAAAAGCATATGATCTTCTAAGGCCTCTAAATTACTTGCAATTTCACCGGGAAGTTTTTCGCTCTCTTTGTAGTCCGACATCGTGCCAGCAAGAATGAGAGCAATAACGAAAAAGGCTCCTGTGAACAAAACCGTTACATCTGAAATCTCAATCAACTCTGTAACATGAACTGGCTCTGCATAACCAGGAATGGAAAATTTAGGGATTAAATTTAGACTAACGCGAATACCAATGATCAATGCGACAATGATCAAGGTTTTAATGAAAATGGTCTTTGACATCTATTAAATTTTAGTGATTAATTAAGGGTGAAAACCCCGAAGGATAAATTATCGAAGAAGAAGGTATTGGAGAGTTCACCTTCCGTTTCATCTTCCTCTTCGCCGATAAACTTTGCACAAGGAAAGGTACATTGGAGATGCACCAAAGCCGTTTGGGCTTCACGGGGGACTTGATGTGTTTTCTGGGTAAACTGCATTTCGTGCATGACATTGAACCCTCGCTCTTCCGCTTCAGGAGTTCCTGCATCCAAGTCACGAAATTCACCCGGTATTCTTTTTACATAAATGGAATCTAAGGTTTTCCCCGAGGCATCCTTGAAAAGGACTTTAACCTCTGCAAAGGCACAATTGGTTTTGGTAGGATAGGTAACCCCAGACCAAAATTGAAAATCGGCCATAACGGTGTCTTTTTCAAGCGCGATTTGAATATCGCTGAGAGCGATGCTCTGGTATAAGTTGAGTTTGCGCATTTCTTCGTGTTTGCTTACCGATAGGCGGAAATAGTTGTTTCCTGGGTTCATAGGTAGACCAAGTTTCTTTTCTCCGTGGTTCCATTCGTGGGACATCCTTCCATAATCCGATACCCAATTGGACTCACCTCCCACGGTAAAATCCGATTTCCAATGCAACGGAGCGCCATCCGAGTTGGCCTCTGCTCCGGGGTTTAGAATGCGGTTGGATTTGCCAATCCATGTAATAGCCGAGGAGGATACTTGGCTATAATTATAAAAACAAATGCAAAGGGTGAAAAAAGATAAAAGAGCTTTCATGAATGTTCTCGAAGATATAAAAAAAACAAGGTTAAATATTACACTATCTTAACAATTTCTTAGGAAATCCATCGGTATAGAATTGCGACCTTTGCACCGAATTTTATGACAACTCTCTTTATCTCCTCGTTTATTTCGCTTTTTTCGTTGATTAATCCGTTGAGCGCAATGCCTGTATTTATCTCGCTAACCAACGGTTTCCCGAAGGATCATCTGTACAGAACTGTTCGAAGAACATCCATCTATGTGCTCTTGGTGTGTGTTATCTCGTTTTTAATCGGTGAATTCATTCTTGATTTTTTCGGGGTATCGATTCATGCCTTAAAAATTGCCGGAGGTATCATTATTTCACGTTCCGGATTCCAATTGCTTAACTCTCAGCATAAATCGGACATTCAAGGGGAAATTGAAAAAGAAACCCGGTTGAAAGAAGACATTTCTTTCAGCCCACTTGCCCTTCCTTTGTTGGCGGGCCCCGGTTCCATGTCCTTGCTCATCAATTTGGGAATTCAATCGAAAGGGTTCAACGAAAAAGCCACCATTGTAGGAGCAATCATCGGTGTGGCGATTATAATTTATTTGATTCTTTCGTCAGCACCTTTTATTTTAAAATATTTGGGGCAAACCGGCTTGCGAACGCTGTCGAAAATTATGGGATTACTGGTATTATCCATTGGCATTCAAATGATTGTTGCCAGCGGTCGAATGCTCTTTGAAACAGGCGTTTAAAGTTCTTCAAAATCATCGAACCGCTCGTTTTCATTGGTTCGATTTTTAGGACTTGGACTCAGTAACCATAATGCGGCACTTAAAAAGCGAATAAAGGTTCCCATGACAAAGAAAAAGCCGAAAATTTTGAATACCCAACCCAAAATGGGTATTTCCATTAAATACTTGGTTTGCTCGTAAAACCACAAGGTGGCCACACTGTCCAAAGCGCTTGGATATACTACCCACAGTAATGAAATTCCTACTGAAAGAAAAGCTAAAGTCCATTCCCACTCGTTCTTGGTTTTTAGTTTTTCGATAAAATTGGCGTATACTTCAACCCTCATCATGGCATCGCGGGAACGAATATTGCGGATGAGATACAGAAAATAGGTAAGCAATACGATTCCGAGCATGGCATTGAATCCCAAGGGTGGATTTTCCATCTGCAAGAATTTTAATACTAAGGCGCCTAGGAAAAGGGATTGGAGAAGTTGTAAAAAATACCGTAATTGCAACCGAATATTGGAAGGTACTAAGAAGACCATCAAAAGTTGAATCCAAAACCAAAGAAACGTAAAGGCAGAAAATAAAATTCCTAACTGGAAGAGCAATTCAAGTACCTTCATTACTTCGGTATTGCTTCAAATTCTAAGTACTCTTTTGGTGCGCTTGGCGCGGTACTTGGATCGAAATCCAAGCGTAATATTTTTCCTTCGGTTCTCCGATTTAGTTGGTTAAGGTACTCGTACAAAGAAGCGTTATCTTTCCGTTGTTGAATGTACTCTTCCGTAAGCTCGATCCATGATTTTTGTGCAGGATCATACCATTGCGCAGGCATTGATTCCCCTTTTCCAACAGGGACAATTCTTCGCGCATCAATGTGTAATTCTGTCACGAGGTATTTGTAACAAGCTTTCGCTCGGTTTTCTGATAAAACTTGATTTCTTGATTCTTCGCCGCGAGAGTCGGTATGCGAAATCAATTCAATCACCATTTTTGGATAATCCTCTAACAATTTGGCAATGGCTCTGAGTGAATCCATGCTGTTGACGGTACTGTCAGAGATGAAGTCCCAACTTCCGAATTTATACTGAATATTTGGAAAGCGAATAATGCTCTCCACTTTTGCCGCAGGTTCGCTGATTTGTAGGGTTTCTTGAACTTTTTGACCTATCGAATCGGTGATGGTTAATTTATATTCTCCTTTTCGAAGGTTACTTAAATCTTCAACACTTTGACCGTTGGACCATTGAAATTTGTAGGGAGGAACCCCTGAAGTAATTTGAACGTCAATGGAACCATCGTTTCCTTGAAAGGTGCTAACGTCTTTTAAACTTACCGTGTAAAGTAATTTAGGAGGCGGAATGGCCCAAGCTGTCCAAAGATCCAAATCTTTCCCCTCACGGTTACTCGACCAAATCGCCTTATTTCCAATAAACGAGAAATAAGCCTCAAAATTCGAGGTATTAATTCCGGGACCAAGATTTACTGGTTTACTCCACGAATTCCATTTACCTTTCCTAACAGAATAAAAGATGTCCCCATCTCCCAGGCCCTTGAATCCATTGCTGGAGAAAAACAAGGTGTCTTTTCCTGCACTTAGATAAGGAGATATTTCGAAACCAGGACTGTTCACCGTTGATCCCATCGTTTCCAAATCGGACCATTCTTCTCCATTTTTTATCGAAAAATAAAGGTCTTCTTCCCCTTCACTGTCCGAGCCTTCATAAGAAACAATTAGTACGGATTCATCTTTCGAAAGAAAATACCCTACATATTTACCAGAAATATCCAGCGAAGGAATTGGTAGTTTGCCTTTTGGGGTCCATACGCTGTCACCGTTATTGCGCTCCGCAATGCTAATGCCTTTTCGAGCATCTTGTTGAGCGTAGCTCGCCAATAAATATAAACGTGTTGTACTATCCTTTGGAGAAAGGTGCGTTGAAATGACCGCATTGTGTAATTTATTATTTAAGGCAGTTAACGGTTTCGGAGATGTCCAATTTCCGTTTTTTAAGTGGCTAAACCAAATGTCTTGGTCGTAAATCCCACCGATGTTTTTGGTGTCAAAGGTTCTAACAAAGTATAAGGATTTTCCATCATGGGACAGAACCGGGTTGCTTTCTTCCGCTGATGAATTCACCAACCCAGGTAGGCGTTCCGGTTTTGAAAATTCATATAATTGACCAAGAAACGGCATCGAAACGCAACAGAATACCACCAAAATAAATCCCTTAAAACCCATAACTCAAAAAGATTTCGTGTCCTCCATTGCTGAATTGATTCAACCGGTTGGTAATAAAATCAAGGGCATAGCCTATTTTCAAATTACCTGAAACTTCCATTCCAGCCATGATTCCAGCCGACGAACCATGATGGTAATTGAAACCTGCCCAAAAGATATAATTGATGGTTGCCAACGTGGAGAATTCGAAGGAGTAGGGAGCCGGCCCCATTTTTTTTACCAACAGCGCTGGGTGAATTTCTAAACCAGAACTTACGGGAATATGGTAACCCAAAGAAGCATTCCAATGAATGCGTGGATCAAAATAACTGATCGTTTTTTGACCGGCATTGGGTACTCCACCGTGCATCATGGATGCTGAAAAAAACCATCGTTTGTTATTCAAACCAAGGCCAATAGCTCCAGAAAAACTCAACGATTGTTGATTGCCGTTCAAAAATGCATCGTATGTTTCATCTCCTCCCGCATAAACCAATTGCGGATCCAGTACGTTCAAAACGACTCCTTGGCTTGCTATAAACGTATTATTCCTAATGCCGGCACGAACTCCGAACGTACCTTTCCAATCAGCTGTTATTGGCACATTGAGGGCATAGTTTCCGTTGATGTCTAAAAAGCGAAAAGCTCCGTAATTGTCGGATACCACTTGTCCTCCAAGGAAATGACGAAGTGCGATTTTCTTGTTTTTTTCCACGGGTGAATAATCACGTTGGATGCGGCTCCCCGGATTAAAAACAGTTTTTACTTTTTTCTTCAAGAGCGTCTGTCCATGTAAAACCAAGGTACGTGGTTCGTAGCCAAACCCCGACATTTGCCAACGACCGCTTAAGGAAATGCTGCTTTGCTTGTTGAAGGCCATCGCTGCAGGATTATAGACCGAAGGGGCTAGTATAAACTGTCGGAATTGCGGCATCTGCTGAGCCGTTACAACAGAACCAAGCGCCAATAATAGGATAACAAGGGTCTTTCTCATGGTTTTCGTAGAATGCTCACCGTTCCATTAATGGGTTCAATACTTCCATCAACTGCTTTCTCAATGATATAATAATAACTGCCATTTGGAAGTGCCTTTCCTTGATACGTTCCATTCCATGGTGACGATGCATAATTTCCTTCCAAAGAGGTGTAAATGAGTTCTCCCCATCGATTGAATACCCTAACCTGGTTCAAAGGAAATTTAGCATCTAGGCCTACAATTTCCCAGACATCGTTTTCGCCATCTCCATCCGGAGTAAATGCTGATGGAATAACGAGGTTGCAAGGCACAAGATTTACGGTAAACGATGTCAAGGGACTTACACAACCTGCGACACTTTGAACTGCATAATATGTCGCACTGCTGTCGTTGCTCGGATAAAAGGCGTTGCCACTTTCCAAATATTGTGTTAACAACGAATCAGAAAACCATGAAACAACCCCATTCGGATTCATATTACTTAGGCTTAATAGACTGCTCGGTTCATTCTCGCACATGGTGCTTGCCCCAACGATAATCGGTTGTTGAGGCACCAAGAGGCTGTCCAATAATAACGACCCGTTTAAGGAATTGGCGCATTCAAGATCAACCACCTGTAAAAGGGTGTAGAGTCCAGCGTTACTCCCCAAATACATTGGATTTGAAGTTCCTTGTAAGGTATCAATCATTCCATTGAACGAATAAATGACATTTAAGGGATATTGCGCGTTTAAGTACAATAAAACCGAATCAAAACTCTGAGTTGGACAATCATAGGCTCCCCCAGTTAAACTTAACAGTACGGGTAAGGCATGCACTTCAAGCAGGAAGGTGTCTTTGGCCACGGCCCCACATAAATTGGTTGAATAAATAATTTCATAGGTGCCTGGGAGGGTGCCGTTACTCGAAAGAACCCCCGTGAGTGGATCAATGTTTAATCCTTGAGGCTGAGCCGTGTAAATTCCAGTAGTGGGAATTCCCGGCGATAATTGAGGGGACGTTAAAGGAAAACCTGCACATAGTTCATCAGGGTAGGTTAAACCAAGATCAACATTGCCTATATTTACATGCACTGTACTTTGCTGGGTACAGGACTTCAAAGTGAAAAATGAAAAATCGTCCAGTGCAAAATCGTTCCCAATTCCTGTCTGATTGAGATTTATCAGTTCTATGGTTGCCACCGTGTCACTACCGGAATTCCAGGTAAACGAATAAGCTTGCCAAGAACAGGTGACATTGCTTAGCGTATCTGTGGAAACGGGAAGACCGTTCATTCTTACTTGTAAAATCCCAGGATTTGCAGGGTCTACCGATTGCCCATGGTATTGAAACGTATAGTTTTTTTGAGGTTCAACCACCACATTTTGTCGCCAAACGATGCTGTTACCCGATATTGCCCCATCCACCACCATCATGATACCCACACCATTGCCCAAGGTGTGGTCCACACAAGCGGCAAAAGTGGGTTCCCAAAAATTAGCATTGGGTGTTAATCCAAATGAAGTTTGGATACCTGTAGGATTTGAAGGAGTCAGAAAGGTCAAATCAGTATAAAAACCCGTGTTTCCAGATTCAAAATTGCCGTTGGTCAATAAGTTAAAGTTAAGGTCGTTCGTAGAAACAGTGTAAACCGTGGTTTGGTTAGGGCTCACGTTGATGCTATCATTGTTTGTGATCACTAATCCGGGGTCTGAAGGCGATGCTGACCATAGATAGCTTGAATTTTGGTCTGAAGTAACACTGATTACCACGGACGTATTGGAACAAATGGACGTATCGCTTGGAGTTACCTCCAAATAATTGTTCGGGTATAATAATATGTTAAGCAGGGTAAAGGTTTGATTGTTGGCATCTGTTACGGTGCAGCTATAGGTACCGCTCTCAAGTCCTAAGAAGGCACCTTGGTTATTACTTAGTGAGCCAGATGGACCATTTAATTGAAAGCTGTAAGGTGGATTTCCACCTTTGGGTTCAACAAAAATCCCACCGCTCAGGCTGTCGGAACAATTCGGACGGGTGGTAGAGGCGGAGGCAAATAGCGGATTATCCAGCGGTACAACGGAGATATCGTCAATTGCAAAGTCATTACCAACCGTCGAAAGGTTGTCGTCGTACAAGGCAACATTTACGCATGTCGAGTTGGCCGTAAAAAGTACAGAGTACGATTGCCATCCCGCTGCAGGAAGCGGTGCTGTAGTTGGTTGGGTTAGTACTTGAATGTTGGATGCACTATTAAAAACGGCCTTGATGTCTGCTTGAGTAGCCACATTGGTTACTGTCGAAGAAACAGAATGCAACCAATAAGTTAGCAGGTAATCGTTACCCTGCGTTAATCCGCAAACACCTCCGCCATTGTTTCCCGCTTGCCAAAAAGGTTGATTTCCACCAACGGTTCCTCCATCTACCACTAACATTTTTCCATTTCCGGAGGTGTGATCGTTGATGGGGAGAAAAAAAGCGGTATTCACCAATTCGGGTTGATCGGTGATTGTGTAGTTTCCGGGAGTAGTATTCCCAAGGTATGGTGGAGACACCAAGGTGTAACCGTTACCGTTCACATTGAAGCCTATTCCAGGTCCACCTAGCTCAAAATCACCGTTGTAAAGATAATTTTGCCCAAAAAACATCAAGTTAACCAAAGTACAAAGTACAACAAACCATGCTTTCACACTTCAAAGTTAGAAGGATTCTTTAATTGGGGGACCAACGTTCGAAAAATTACCTCAATCCATGCAGGAACAGGGAGGATCGATGAGCAAGGAACAATGCTTAAAATCCTGGACCAGTTTTTTATGCATGTCATGTCCGTACATGACCCCTTGAATGTCCAGTTTCTTTAATTTAGGAAGGGTTTTTAGGTTCGGTGAAAAATATTGAATAGCATTGTCGTAGACATCGAGGGATTCCAATTGAGTTAAAAACGATATTTCGTCCGGTATGCGTTCAATCTGATTTAACCCTAAAGACAAATGAGTGAGCGATTCAAGTTGAAAAACGGCATAAGGAATAGCTTTCATTTTGTTATTGCTCAAATCCAAGTGGGTTAATTGTTGTAAGAGGGTTAATGAATCACCAATCAGCTCTAATTTGTTTTTTGACAGGTTCAAATGGGTTAAATTCGGTAATTCATAAACGAGAGCCGGAATGTGGTAGAGTTTTTCGCGCCTTAAATCCAAGCAATATACGCTGTCCTTTACCGCATTTTCTAAATCCGCGAGGCGGTACGTTCGGTCAGGTTGTGACTTTCCGAAAAAACTAAGCAAACAGAAAAGTACTACGAACGTGTTTTTCATCCCTGGAAAGTTGTTCTTTTAATTCGTTTAAACCGTTAAATTTTTGTTCGTCTCGTATGCGTTCGTGCAATTCAACGCGAACCGTTGCACCATAAATGTCGGAATTAAAATCGAGTAAATGAACTTCTATTACTTCTTGAAGCCCGTCCAGCGTTGGACGTATTCCAATGTTCATCATGCCCTTGCATTGAATATTGTTTACAAAACAATGCACGGCATAAACCCCTTTTCCAGGGATTAGTTTTGAGGGGGAAGATGGTTGCAGATTGGCGGTTGGGTAGCCTAGCATTCTTCCGTTTTTTAATCCATGCACCACCATTCCTTCAAAAGCGTAGTTATATCCCAGTAAACGCTTGGCTTCATCCGGATTTCCAAGGGTTAAAGCATGGCGAATTTTGGTGGAACTAACAATGATTGAATCCACTGCTTGCGCAGGGATTTCCTCAACGCCAATGCCAAGGGGTACAAGCTCTTGCTTTAATAGTTCCATGCTTCCCTCACGTTTGTTACCAAACTTATGGTCGTAACCCAAAATAATTCCCGAAATATCCAGTTGTTTTACTAAGTATTCGTGAATGAATTCCAATGCGCTTAATTCTGAGAATTCACGCGTAAATGGAAGTACCAGTAAAAAATCCAGATCCGTAGATTCAAGCAATTTGATTTTCTCCCCGAGCAGGCTCAACAACGCAATTTTACCAAGTCCTAAAGCCTCTCTGGGATGTGGATCAAAGGTGATTAACATGCTTTCTACGTTCTGTGATTGGGCATTTTCTACCAATCGTTGAATCACTTGTTTATGCCCGGCATGCACCCCGTCAAAAGTCCCAATGGTTACTAAGGGTTTAGTAGATGGCTTGAACTTCGATAAATCCTGAATAACCTTTAACATTCCGTTACAAAGGTAAAGATTCCCACGAATCCGTGTTTTGAAACATTTGAAGTACTTTTGGGGAAATTTAATCCCATGCAGAAGAGGTTATTCATTTGGTTTTTTACATTTTCTTGCTTTGTTGGTTCCCTTCGAGCAGACGAAGGAATGCTTATTCCTTTGTTAATTAAGGCTTTTGAGTCCGATATGCAAGCCAGAGGCATGAAGCTTACAGCAGAACAAATTTACAGTGTCAACCAGGCTAGTTTGAAAGATGCCATTCTACAGTTCGGAGGTGGTTGCACCGCTGAATTGGTTTCCAACCAAGGTTTGCTCCTCACCAATCACCATTGCGGATACTCGCAAATCCAATCGCATTCAAGCCTAGAACACGATTATTTGAAGAACGGTTTCTGGGCCAAAGAAAAAAAGGATGAATTGGCAAATCCTGGTTTGACGGCCATGCGCATTGTGCGCATTGAAGACGTTACCGCGATGGTACTGAACAACGCTTCCGGAAAAAACGATCAAACCGTCATCAACCAGAACATCGCAAGCTTGGTAAAAAAATCCGTCGAAGGTACCCATTACGAGGCCGAAGTAAAAGCTTTTGATTATGGCAACGCCTATTATCTTATGGTGAAAGAGGTGTTCAAAGACATTCGATTCGTTGGTACTCCTCCGAATTCGATTGGAAAATTTGGGGGAGATACCGATAACTGGGTATGGCCAAGACATACGGGAGATTTCTCCGTGTTTCGAATTTACGTGGGAAAAGACAACAAACCGGCTCCTTATTCAGCTGAAAATATCCCCTATACACCCATTCAATACTTGAATATTTCATTCAAAGACCGCAAAGAAGGAGACTTTACCATGGTGTATGGTTTTCCAGGAGTTACCGAACAACACGTGGTTTCAGAATACTTGAAGTTTATTGTGGAACAAGAACGTCCTGCTCGCATTGCCATGCGGGATGAGAGCTTGGCGGCTATTGGTAAAGGAATGAAAGCTTCGGACCTCACTCGTATCCAATATTCCGCTAAACAAGCCTCGATAGCTAACGCTTGGAAAAAGTGGATTGGGCAAGTTGAAGGACTGAAAAATTTGGATGGTATAGCGGTTAAACAAAGCTATGAAACGAACTATAAAACCCAAGCGGCTATCAAGCCTGAATGGAAAAAATATGCCGATGCCTTGGATTCCTTGAATCAATGGATAAAAATGAATTCTAATAAAGAGTTTCGTTATGCGATGGGCGTCGAGTATTTTGCTGTGGGGCCTGAGTTTTTTAAGTTGATCAAGGCTTCGAACGATTTGTTCAACGGAGATTGGGAGAAGTCCCCGGATTTATTCGAAGCTGAGAAAACAAAATTAATGGCCAGTGCCCGAACATTTTTTAAGAATTACAACGCCCAGGTGGATCAGGAAATTTTCGCTGCCCTGACGGCTCGCTACCAAAAGGAAGAGGCCGCTTACATTAATAATTGGAACCAAGTAAAGGTTTTTGAATTAGCTAAGAACATTTACGCCAATTCTATTTACACTGATTCATCCCGCTTTTTGAAATTTATCCAATCCTATAGCCTTAAAACGTATAAGAAGCTGGCCAAAGATCCTGGACACCAATTTTACCAAACCTTTTATCCTATTTTTATACAAGAAGTGGTCCCTGCATTTAAGCAATACCAAGCGAAGATTTCTGCACTCATGCAAATCTATGTTGAAGGTAAATATGCCATGTTTCCTTTGGAAAAACACTGGCCCGATGCCAATTCAACCCTACGAATTACCTATGGTCAACTAGAAGGTTCCGCACCCGTAGATGGAATGGCCTACACCGAACATACCACCTTGGATGGAATGATCGCCAAAAATGCTACAGGGAATCCGGATTTTGAACTTTTACCCCGCATGCTCGAGTTGGCCAAATCCAAAAACTATGGTGCCTATGGTCAAGACGGTGAGTTATGGGTTTGTTTCACTGGTTCCAACCACACCACCGGAGGAAACTCAGGTTCTCCAGTGTTAGATGCAAAGGGAAATTTGATGGGTTTAAATTTCGACCGTTCTTGGGAAAGTACCATGAGCGATTACCTTTTTGATCCTGACCGTTGCAGGAACATTGTGGTTGATATTCGTTATGTACTTTGGGTCATGGATATTTATGCTGGCGCAAAGCACTTGGTCAATGAAATGACATTGATTAAAGAATAATTTATCTTTGCTTCTAATTTATACTGGAAACCCATGCGATTGATCCTAACCTTTGCTATCATCTCGTTGTTTTTTAAGGCTTCGGCCTCTACGTTAATCTTGAAAACTCAAGAGATTAAAGGATATTTAGTTGACTTTAAAACTCGATCGGGCGTGGATGATGTGGAGGTTGAGTTGGTTTCATTGAAATCAGGCTTACGTATGAAAACCAAGTCGAATGACGGTGTTTTTAGGTTTCAAAAAGTCCCGATCGGGAAAAACCTGCTGCTTTTAACGGATAAAGATTATTTGTCAGATACCCTGGCCCTCTTCGAAACCAACAGCAAAGAGCACTTGGTGCATTACACGTTCAGCAAGGATGAACCCTTCAGTGCCCGGCTGAAAGTGACATGGTTTTTCAATTGGGGCGACCGCACTTTTACTTCAGCGAACGGTAAAACGTATGTTAAGGAACACTATTGGTCCCATTTATTGGCCAAAATTATATTGGTGGTTTACGGGTTTTGCCTCATTATGATTTTTTACTACAGCGTTGTGCAATTGAGCTTAGCCGTTAATTATCGTAGATCGAAGAAAAAAGGCATTCCTTCAATTCCGAGCTTTGATCTAGCCTCAGCACCAAAGGTTACTGTACAATTACCCATGTACAATGAAATGTACGTAGCAGAGCGAATAATTGAAACAACGGCCAAGTTCAATTATCCGAAGGATAAATTACAAATTCAAGTGTTGGACGATTCCACGGACGAAACTAAAGATATCATTGCACGGAAAGTTGCCGAGATCGCGGCCCAAGGAGTGAACATTCAGCACGTTCATCGTGTAGACAGAACGGGTTACAAAGCAGGAGCGTTGGATGCTGCTATGGATCAAGTAGAAGGCGAATTTATCGCAATATTTGATGCCGATTTTGTTCCGGACGAAGATTTTCTTCTTCGAACCATTCCTCATTTCAACCATGAGAACATTGGAGTTGTTCAAACTCGTTGGGGACACCTGAACAAATCGTATTCGGTGCTAACAGAACTTCAAGCGTTTGGACTTAATGGACATTTTGCGATAGAGCAACAAGGTAGAAATGCTTCAGGTCACTTCATCAATTTTAACGGTACGGCCGGGATTTGGAGAAAAACCTGCATTGAAGATGCAGGGGGGTGGGAACATGATACGATTACGGAAGACCTCGACTTAAGCTACCGCGCTCAAATGAAGGGGTGGAAATTTACCTATTTAGAAGATGTTGAATCTCCAGCGGAATTACCTATTACCATGTCTGCGCTTAAAAGCCAACAACACCGTTGGATGAAAGGTGGTGCTGAAGTTTTTATTAAAATTCGCAGACGCCTAATTACTCAAAAAGGCCTACGTTTTTCGGACCGAATTCATGGTTTGGCGCACCTCTTTAACTCATCGGTTTTTGTGTTCATTCTCATTTTGTCGCTGTTGAGTTTGGCGATACTTCACATCAAAGATTCGTTTTCTGATTTGAATTTCTTCGTGCAGTTTGGTGCGTTTTTCATTTCCAGTACCGTATTCCTGGCCTTTTATTATTGGAATTCTTATCGGGATAAGAAAGGTCACTTCCTTTCGGATTTATGGCGGTTTACATTGCGTTTCTTTCAGTTTCTTTCCGTATCCATGGCCCTTTCTCTAAGCAATGCCGTTGCCGTGATTGAGGGGTATTTGAGGATAAAAAGTTCCTTCGTAAGGACTCCAAAGTTTAACGTTGCCAAAAAGGATGAATTCAGCGGAAACCATTACGATAAAAAGAGCCTTTCCATTGTGAACCTTGCTGAAGGGATTCTCATGAGTGTTTTTGCTTTTACGGCAGTTAATCGACTTATTTACGGTGACTTCGGAATGGTGCCGTTTCATGCCATGTTAGCGGTCGGTTACGGTGTTATATTTTTCAGTACCCTTAAAGAGGTGCGACAAGGAAAATAATGAAAGTCCGTTTGGTGGTCGTCGGTAAAACAGCGGATGCTTCTCTAAGAAAATTGGAAGAAAATTACACTCAACGGCTTTCACATTATGTGAATTTTGAGAAGATTGAACTTCCCGATGTTAAGAATGCCAGTTCTCTTAATGCTGAACAATTGAAGGAAAAAGAAGGTGAGGCTTTGCTCGCAAGAGTGATGAAAGAGGATTTTTTAGTGTTGCTCGACGATAAAGGAGACCAGTACACTTCTATGAATTTTTCCAAATGGTTGCAATCGAAGTTTCTTTTGTCCAATAAAAGGATTTCTTTTTGCGTTGGGGGGGCTTTTGGTTTTTCAAACGATGTGTATCAACGAGCAAATGCAAAAATCTCCTTATCTCAAATGACCTTTTCCCATCAAATGGTACGCATGATTTTTTTAGAACAATTGTACCGGGCTTGTACCATTTTAAAAGGGGAAAAATACCATCATGAATAAGGATTATTAAAGCTCCCGAATTATGAATATAACGTTCAGTTTTTCCGGGATAGATGTTCTAATATTTGTTCTATATCTTGGACTTTTATGGGTTGGCCATACCCAGATTAAAAAGCGCTTTTATACCCAAGAATTAATGCCGTTTTTTTACTACGGATGGCTCTATAACACGGCTTTTTCATTGTTTTTTGCCTATGTTTATTTATTTGTACTTGGAGGCGGTGATATTAATGCTTATTGGTCGGGTGCAAGCTGTATGGCTGATTTGTTCTATTCTGATCCGGCGGCCTATTTTTCCGAACTTTTACATACCAATCGGTCGTTGGGAGTTGCTCATCATTTTAACAACATAACAGGTTACCCTCCCGGTTGGATTTGGAGGGAAGAAGAGGCTTGGCTTGCCGCGAAAATAATTTCGTTGTTCGCGATAATTACGTTTAAAGGATTTTGGTCCACTACGATTTTAATTTCTACCATCGGCTTTTGGATAACGTGGATCTTTTCGGTTCAACTAAAGGAGAAAGAAAATGTCTCAAGGAATTCCATTCTCGCAGCGTTGTTCTTTGTTCCGTCGGTAAGTTTTTGGTGTTCAGGCATTAGCAAAGATAGCCTCACATTTTCCTTAAGTATTTTGACGGTATTTGTTTTTTTTAACCTGTTAAAATGGGGGAATTCACGAGGTATATTGCAGGTCCTTTTAGTTTTTGCTTTAATTTATTTGGTCTATTCCCTTCGGCACTATTTAGCGTATGCACTTACGGTACCCTTTGTACTCGCATGGATGAGTCGATTCGGCAAGCGCTTTACCGAGAGACCATTACTGCTATGGATTTTTCGCCTTGGAATTTATTCTCTAATTCTTTTTTCGTTGGTACTCGTCATCAATGCCGAAAAGACGCAACAGCTCATTGCGGAAGCCAATATCACCAAATCGGATTTTAGCTCTAATCCCATTTACAGTGGCGCTAAATACGAAATGCCAAATACTTCCGGGGCCCCACTCGAAATTATTTCGATTCTTCCCCTTGCGATTTTTACCGCCCTCTTTCGGCCTTCATTTTTCGATAGCGTTAGTTCAAGTTTTATCATGAATCAAATCGAGAGCTTATTGTTAATCTTTCTCTTGGTTCGTTTTATGGTTCGAAAGAACCCCGTTCTTCAATTCAATAAAATTTTACGCGATGAATTTTTACTGTATTCCCTGGTCTTTGTTGGATTGGTTGCATTTATGGCCGGTTATTCCTCTATTCTTTTCGGAGTATTAGTGAGAATTAGATCGGTGGCTTTACCCTTTTTGATACTTTTACTTCTTCACGATAATTCATCCACAGAAACTTCAAATTAATCATGTGCGGAATTACAGGTATTGTTGATTATTCGGGGGCATCTGACGATGCAATTCTTCAAAAAATGAGGGATGCGTTGATCCATCGAGGGCCCGACTCAGGGGATCAAATTTCATGGAAAAACAGTGGTTATGTGGGTTTAGCTCATCGTAGGTTAGCCATCATTGATACCTCCGTTTCTGGCAATCAACCGATGCATTTTAAGCACCTTTCCGTGGCCTTTAACGGCGAAATTTATAACTACCGAAAATTGAAGAATGAGCTTCAAACCCTCGGACATGTTTTCGAAACCAATTCCGATACAGAAGTGCTGTTGCATGCTTTTTATGAATGGAATTTGGACGCCGTTCATCGCTTTAAAGGCATGTTTTCCATCGCTTTGATCAACCATCAATCGCAAGAACTCTTGTTGTTCCGTGACCGATTTGGGGTTAAACCGCTTTATTATTATACCCATGATAATACCTTCCTCTTTGCCAGCGAGTTGAAAGCCCTGCATCAACATCCGAACTTCACTAAGCGTCTAAACAACAGCTCGTTACTTCATTTTTTTATGTACGGAAATGTTCCTGCCCCCAACGCCATTTTTGAAAACACCTTTAAGTTATTGCCGGGCTCGTTCCTTCAATTGAACCTAACCGATGGGACAATTTCCCATCACTCTTATTGGAATCCTGCGACTATTTCAAGTGCCACGAACCCCGTCCTCAAAGCGGATTTAGAAGAAACAAAGCAAAAAATTAAACCGTTGTTCGTGGCGTCAGTTTACCAAAGAACAGTGGCCGACGTTCCAATCGGTTTGTTTCTTTCCGGGGGCTACGATTCTGCTACTACCGCAGCGATTTTAACCCAAAAAGTTCCTGAACTTAAAACCTTCACGGTATCTGTTCCGGATGCCGGCCTCAATGAAGGCCCCAAGGCGCGCGAAATTGCTGAATTTCTTGGAACACAACATACGGAAATCACCTGCTCCATAAAAGAGGCACTTCAGGTGATAGTAGATCTTCCTTCGATTTATGACGAGCCCTTTGCGGATAGCAGTGCAATCCCAACTTACCTTGTGGCCAAAGAAGCGGTCAAAACAGTAAAAGTTGCATTGAGCGCCGATGGGGGAGACGAGTTTTTTGGCGGTTATAACCGTTACCGTTATTATTACAAGGTGCCTAGTTTGGTCAATCGTTTGCCACGTTTTATGGGTGAGGCCGTAAGTCATTCCTTGAATTTATTGAAATTAGAAGGCTTAAGGGCTCAGAGACTTGCAAAATTCTCCCGGTTAATCGGGAATTTCTCCACGGAATCCTACATGATGGCAATGACGCAATCGATGAACGAAGATCGTCTCCTTGATTTATTGCATGTAAACGCAGCAACAACTCCATTTCCCTTTTATAAAGCACACAGCCCAATCAGTACCCTCATGCTAAACGATACCATGAACTATTTGCCCAACGATATCTTACACAAGGTGGATCGTGCTACCATGTCCGTTGGCTTAGAAGCTCGAGAACCGTTCTTGGACCATGAACTTTATGAAGCACTTTTGCAGATGCCCGACGCTCTTAAATGCACGAAAAACCAAACAAAAATACTGTTAAAAGACATCGCTCATGATTACATCCCTGAATCATTATTATCCGGTCCTAAAAAAGGATTTGCCGTCCCAATTAATCAATGGATGCGCGATTATTTAAAGGAAGAGCTTCAGCATTTTTCCTCAGAAAATTATTTGTTAAATCAGCAAATTTTTAATCCCAAAGAAGTTCATAAGGAAATCCAGAAATTTCTGAGTGGAAGCGATACAAATGCTTTGTTTGCTTGGTACTTTTATACATTTCAAACATGGTATGTACGATGGATGTAAACCGCAAAATAACCGTTCAAAAATACCTCTTACCGTTCCGTTTTTCGGCAGGGACTAGCCGAGGCATCATGAAGTTTAAGAAGCTGTGGATCCTTCAATTTGAACAAGATGGGAGAATAGGAAAAGGAGAATGCAGTATCATTGAAGGATTAAGTCCAGAATATACCGACGACGCAGGCTACGAGCGCATCATTCAGGAACTCATCAGCACCTTAGAGACCGTCGATGAAACACCGAGCCATATCTTAAAAGAACTATTGACTTGGTTTCCAACGCTTAAGGAGCAACCTTCTATACGTTGCGGTATCGAGATGGCATTATTGGATTGGTTGAACCCCAAAATTCAGGTGATTTTTGATAACGATTTTACGCGTGGCTTATCCTGCATTCCAATAAATGGTCTCATTTGGATGGGCGATATTGCTTGGATGCAGGAGCAAGTGGAACAAAAAATCGCAACAGGATTCACCGTTCTAAAGTTCAAAATTGCTGCCTTGAATTGGGAGGAAGAATGGGAGTTTTTGTCTCAAATAAGACAACGTTATCCTGCAAGTAAATTGTCGATTCGTGTGGATGCTAACGGTGGGTTTAATCCGCAAAATGTCGTATCTCGACTCACGCAATTAAGGTCCCTAGACATTCACTCCATTGAGCAGCCTGTCGCTCCCGAACACCAGGATACTCTGGCAGAATTGGCGCTACTTAACCTCGTGCCAATAGCTTTGGACGAATCCTTGATTACATGTTTTACCTCGGAAAGTAAACGCCGATTGTTGTCCAAAATCCTTCCTCACTATATCATACTTAAACCGAGTCTTCACGGAGGGTTCAGTGGAGTTCAAGAGTGGATTTCCTTGGCGGAAGAATTGGGTATAGGTTGGTGGATGACTTCCGCTTTAGAATCCAACATCGGACTTAACGCAATTGCACAATTCGCAGCGAGTTACCACCTGTCCACCGCTCAGGGCTTGGGTACAGGGGGCTTGTTTTCCGAGAATTTCCCAACAAATCTTGAGCTTGTTGGCCCCAATTTATACCATTATTTGCCCGAACATGGCGAGATTTCATCGCATGTAGAATAAATATAATCGTGCAAAAGCCACTGAGCAGCTAATGCGAGTTGAGAGTAATTCTGAGAATTATTCCCAAAACTTGCTGCACTCGTTACCCACATGGATTGAATAAGGTCCATGACCGTGTTTTTGGGATTGATTTTTTTGACCACCGCCGCTACATTTCCTGCCCCTGCATGATAAACGTGCATCACAAGTAAGCGAAAGCCCAATTCTTGTTCATTGTAGGATATTCCTGTTTGGTTTAATATTTTTCGTGCTGATGGTATGCAAGATTGTTTGAGCAACTGCGAAGCAGCAAAGGCACTTTTGGAGAAATTTGCGCGCTCGTCAATGCTCGAATTAACGATTAATCCGTAGTTTTTCGCTACGGAAGGCATTAGCTGAAAGGCCCCGTATGCCCCACTGATCGATTTTCTCATTTGAGCAGGACTCTCGATCAATAATATCGCTTGGGCAAACCAAGGATCTACTTGGTTGTCTTCAAAAACTTTAATGCCTTGGCCAAGCGATGGAAACACTTCATGAAATCGGTAGAAATCACTTTTACCCGTAGTCACATAAAGCGCTTCAGACGAATCTACCTGAAACTTCCTTTTCAATTCAGCCTTGTATGCCGCCTTTTCAGCATCTGTTTTTCTCGACCATTCGGCGTTCGAAAGGGTGGCCAGTACTTGCCGTGTTCGAGCAACGTTGACCAGGCAAGAATCTGGAGGCAATTGCATGATCCTACGCCAAAATTGGGGTTGAGGTAAGTTCACCCATCGTTCCATGAAGAGCGCGTCCGAGTGCATGACCCTTGTTAAATGATTCTTGGTTTTTACTTCGATTTGCTCGTTTCTCCACGTCTGCGCCATACCACTTAAAGGTAATAATGAAAGCCCAATGCATTTTAAAAGGATTCTAAAATTCATGATTGCGAATTTAGCCTATTCCAACTCAACTTCTTCCTTTTCGTTACTTCACTTACCAACAGAAGCCTTTTAGTTACTATTTTTGAAGTGTATGCGCTTTTACCGTTGGATGGGTTTACCCATTATTTTTCTCGTTAAAATTTATCAATGGGTTATTTCCCCTTTGTTTCCCCCTAGCTGCCGTTATACCCCAACATGTTCATCGTATATGGTAGAAGCCATTCAAGAATGGGGACCAATAAAAGGCTTGTTTCTAGGAACTAAACGCATTGCTCGTTGCCATCCTAGGGGAGGATATGGTTACGATCCGGTTCCTCGAAAGACCACGTTACCCTCAGTTTCCAACCCCGCTCCCGAAGAAGGCTCCGATACGATTCAAGGTTGAGATAACCAGTACCTAAATCGGCCATTCGTCCCACCTCAATTTCCCCTTCTTTTAACGAGACTTTTCCAAAAGGGAAGGGGGTTTCTGCTGTTTCAGTATGCAGATTTTCCAGCCAAAACAACCACTCTTTCAATACGCGAAGTCCTTCGCTGTTGACCACACCAAAATCGGATGATTTGATGGACCGTATAACGTATAACTTCGTTTTTGTACGAGTTAGTAAAACATTAAGCCGTTTTTCTCCTCCAAAATGGGTTAAAGGCCCCATGCGTAAATCCACGTTTCCGTCAGCATTTTTACCGAAACCTAGAGATAGTACCATCTCATCGAATTCGTCGCCCTGAACTTGTTCTAAGGTTTTGGGTACGATTATTCCGTCGGTAATGCCTTGCCAAAGTTGAGTTAGGTTCTCCTTTCGCAAATGTTCGTACCATGCCGCGAGTTGACGTTCGGAAAAGGTGATAATCCCGATGGATTTTACCCCTTGATCCCATCTTTTTATGACTATTTCGGTGAGGAATTGAATCTCTTTTTGGTTAACACCTTCATGGTAAATACCATCTACATGGTTGTCCTCTATGGCGTCATAGCCTGGAAAACAAGGAAATACCACGAGCTCATTTTCATAAAAACGGGCATTCGGAAACTCAATTAAACGGGCATTGCGGCTGCGATAATGAACCTTTAGCCTTCTCGATGGAAGATGGTATGAAGCATGTTCAAGTAAGCTCATCCGTTCTTGTGAACCTCCTGAAAAAAATGACGAAGGAGCCATTTGCATAAGGTCTCCCGCAACCACCATTCTTTTTGAACGGTAAAGGCTTCCCAAAGCATGAGATAACGGCATCTGACTCGCCTCATCGACGAGTGCAACATCAAAGATTTTTGCTTTTAACTCAAAATCCAGGGTAAGCTGAATGGGATTGGTAAACCAAAGAGGTTTTAACAGCTGCACCCATGCCGCAGCTTCGCTCTTGAGGACCTCGCGAACCGTGGGTAAACTTCTTTTCTTGCCAAACCATTTGACCAATTTTCGTTTTCCAGCTTTCAGAAGTTCTTTTTGCTGTTGCTGTTGTTCGCTGAGCTTTCGGTTGGGTGTCGCTAATAATTCATGGTAATCGTCAAAGACTGATTTTCGTTGTTGAAGTAACTGCAAAGCCAGATTTTGACCCGATACTTCCATGCTTCGTGTCAAGGCATTAAGGTCTTTTTCTGACATTTGCAGAAAAGCAATCATGTTGGGATGTTGGGTTATAAAACGGTTCCATTCGGTTTCAATAATTGCGGCGTGTAAATCTTCTATTGCATCATAATTTCGTATCGCACGTTTTGTCTCTTCGCTTAGGGTATCCCAATCCTGCAGAAAGGGGAGCATGTCGGTGGCCCCCTTCGTTAATTCGTTGATCGCTTTGAATGCTGTTTTTTTCTCGGAAAGTTGAAGCGTGCGTTGCAACGTTGAAAGCAATTTACTTACTCGAAAGAATCGTTCGGAGTAAGCGATTACTTCTTCCTGCGTCAGTTTTTCATAGAGTCCGTAAAGTGCACTTTGCTTCAATTGTACAAAAGAAGTAAAGGCAGCAAAGTCTCGGGTTGGCTCTTTAAAACCAAAGGCGTGTAATCTCTCGTCTAATGCATTTTCCTTCGCTTTGTGGTCATAAAATGCGCGGGTTTGTTGAACAAGTGCAGCCCAGTCTAATCCATCAATGCGCAACCATGCGGATTTTTCTTGTTTGATCTTTCTTCGATTCCAAAACCGTGCTCGTTGCCATGAGCCTTCCAAATACTTTAATTCCTCCAAAGTGGGTAGTTGTCGCCATGCCTCCATTTGATCGATGAGAGGTTGCTTGTAAATACTGAGTTTATCCCGTTCATTTTTCAGCTGGAATAGCTGCTTTTTTCGCTTGAGTAAAGGAATAAAACGCTGATAATTTTCCCCTGAGAAAAGATGGGCTGCTTGACAAATACGATGGTGTTCAGCAATTTCCTCCCACGAATGACTTCGCAAGGCTAAGCTCTCCAATTCTTCTTTGCTTTTCATCCAGATGAGCAAAAGTTCTTCGAATTCGACCTGTAATTGGAGGTTCGGTGCAATTTGACACAGCAGTTGTAGGGATTCAAACGGAATTTTGTCCAAGATTACTCGATCCTTTTTCCAATGTTCATAGGTCGGTAAACCAGCTCTAAAAGTCTTTTTTCCAAAGGGATTTAACCCAGTTTCCTCTAAAAATTCTCTAGGGCTCAGGGGACCGAATATTCCCGACTGATGATAGAGCGCAAGATGTTGGTTGAATACATGGACGGAGGAAAGGGATTCAGTCGTTTCGGTTTGACTCGTAGTGTTTTCGAGTAAACTCCATGTGTGTTGTAAGGCGGAAAGCAATTCTTTGGCGTTGTGTTGTCCGTTGCGCAGGAAAATCAGGTCCTCTATTTGGTGGGTCATGAACCGTTGATGCAGAATATCTAGCGCTTGTTTTTTGGAGGAACATACCAATACCCGTTGCGTATCTTGGAGTAAAAGCCCCAATAAATTCGCTAATACTTGAGATTTTCCTGTTCCCGGAGGTCCTTGAATTACCATAGAATGTTGAAGCCCTAGTTGTATGGCATCAAATTGGGATTGGTCAGAAGGGAACAAGAGTGGGATGATTTTGGAGGAGGTATTCTTGGGGATACTTTGACTTCCATCAAAGAAATAATCGAGCTCTTTTAAGTCATCTTTCGATTTTAATTCCATGGCTTCTCGGAGCAAGGTATATCGAAATGGATGAAAAAAATCTACGAAGCGCTCATGTTCTTGCACCTGATATCCTAGTTCCTTTAACTGAAGTACGATGAGTTCTTTCTCAGTTGCTGGATCCAAATGGGCGTCTTGAAGAAGCCCTGCTATCTGCGGATTCAACATCCATTCTTCTTCTCTAACATTCCATTTTAGGGTATTTTGTACCCCGTTTACGGTGGGACTAATGGCATGGATAAAAAGTGGAATGTTGGTGTTGTTTTTACCCTTAATCCAACCTTCTGCAACGCTCAAAGTAGCAAATCCAAGTTGCTGTTCTTTTTGCTGTGCTCTTTTTAGAAGTTTCTCATGAATTGACGTTAAGGCAATTTCTCCTGTCTCGCATACATGGACTTCTTTTGGGTTAAAGTGAACCAGTAAATCGTTGGCATTGAACAAGGATAATTCCTTTTCAAGGGGTTCAAGTTCCTCCAATATCAATGGCTTATTTAACCTCACGCCCCTAATTTACCGCAATTTATTTTTTGCCACAATTTAATGTACTTTTGAAGGATAATTCTGTATTATGAAAATTAAGCTTCTTCTCCTAATTGCTCTGGTTTCGTTCAGTTCCCAAGCACAGATCAATTTAACGATGAATGATTTCGGAACAGCCGGTGACACCGTTCGAATTTCTCAAACCCAAGCTGGTAACTTGGATTTTACCTCAACCGGTGCAAATTACACCTGGGACTACAGTTCTTTGGTCGCTACCAGCCAATACCTCAAAGAATTCAAGCCCATCGGTTTTGCTTCTTTTTTGGTTTTTGGAACCTATGGCCCGATTGCGGCGAGCAATTACCAAGCATCCTATTTTAATCCTACCAATGATCTGCCCTTGGATCAATTATCCCAATTCCTTCCCGTGGAACTCAGCGATTTGAATCAATATTCGAAGCGTATGGCAGATTCGATCACCTCACTAGGGTATTCTATAGCAGTGAATGGACAGGGAGTGCCGTTTAAATCAGACACTATTGAAACCCGTTATAAACTCCCTTTGAACTACAATGATTCACACTACTCAAGAGGCTACACCTACATCGACCTTAATCCAGTTATCGATTTTAAAATCAAACAATACCGTCAGCGCACCACCCTCGTGGATGGATGGGGAACCATTATTACTCCGAAAGGCACCTTTCCTGTGCTAAGAATTCGTCATGACATCAATGAAATTGATTCCGTTTATCAAACCTTTTTCGGAGCAGGGCAATGGTTTGGAGCCCCTCCTATTCAACGGGTAGAATACGAGTGGTTTACTAACAGTGAAGATGAATGGATACTAAAAGCAACCGAGACGAACGGGACCATTAATTTAGTGGAATACCAAGAAGATTATTTAGGGTTGGATGCTTCAATCGATGAGTTTTCCATGGACGTTCAGCTTGGTCCAAACCCAACTTCAGGAGCAGTGGAAATTCAATCGAACACCCTATTGAGTTCCGTTGAGGTCATGGATGCCATGGGAAGGCAAGTGTTGAACTTGCAGGGTATCGAGGCTTTTTCCCTGAACTTGAATTTAGAAAACCTCGGTCAAGGGGTATACCGTTTGGTGCTTCACAGCAACCAATCTTCCCAAGAATTTCCAATAGTTAAATGGTAATCAACAGGCCAAATAAGCATTTGGCTCGTGATATCATTTATAATTACATTTGCCAATAACTTTAATTATTAGACATGAGATTTCTATTCACATTGGTCTTTACCGCTTTGTTTAGTCAGTTTTTTTCACAGGAGACGATGACCCAAGACGATGCTTTAGAAATGGTGCGTAAAAATGGTTGTAAACTTGAAAAATTGGATGCTGTTTTCCGAGCAGATAGAAAGATAGTTACGGAGGCAGTAAGTAATTGTCCAACAGCTCTTGAGTTTGCCTCCAAAGAACTGAGAAAGGATGTGAAATTAGTGGAAAAAGCACTTAAGAATAATTATAAGTATGATTACGATGATGATGTTTTCCAATGGGTGGATGATTCATTGAAGCAAGATAAAGATTTTGTGCTTCGTATGATTAGGTATGTGCCTTTAGATTTAGTCAACGAAACGTGGCGAAAGGATGAAGACGTGGTATCCAAAGCCCTAAGTTATGACAGAGATAGAGACGGAAGGGCGCTTCAGTATGCAAATCCTTCTTTACAAAACAACCGAGATTTCATTCTAAAGAATTTGAAATCCATTAGTTTAGCCTATTTGAGTGAAAATTTCCAGAGCGACCAAGAAATTGTACTTCTTCGCCTAAGAAAAAATGCCGAAGAGCTTGATTATGTCGGTACATCCTTGATAGAGGATAGTTCCTTCATTAAAAAAGCATTGGCGGTAAACGGTCGGGTTTTAGCATTCCTTCCGAAAGCCGTAAGGAAAAATAAAGAGTTCGTTTCAATCGCCGTTAAAAAAACAGCCTCGGCTTTTGAGGCTGCGGACAGAAAACTGCAAAAGGACAGAGACTATGTGCTCGAGCTTATTCATCTAAAGCCTATGGTTATCCAATATCTAAAGAAACGCTTCACCAAAGACAAAGAAGTGGTCATGGCGGCGGTTTCTTCCATAGGTGCTGCCTTGGAGTATGCAGATGCATCTTTAAAAAAAGACAAAGAAGTGGTCATGGCGGCAGTTTCTAAGGACGGTTATGCTTTGAAGTATGCAGTTGCAACCCTTCAACAAGACAAAGAAGTGGTTATGGTGGCGGTATCTAAAAATGGCTCGGCATTGGAATTTGCGGATACTTCTATGAAAAAAGACAAAGTAGTGGTTATGGCCGCGGTTTCTTCCAGAGGTGCTGCCTTGGAATATGCTGACGCCTCCCTTAAAAAAGACAAAGAAGTGGTCATGGCAGCGGTTACTAAGGACGGTTATGCTTTGAAACATGCAGTCGCAACCCTTCAACAAGACAAAGAAGTGGTTATGGTGGCGGTTTCTTCCAGAGGTGCTGCTTTGGAATTTGCTGATGAATCCCTTAAAAAAGACAAAGAAGTCGTGCTGGCGGCATTGCAAAACAACAGTTACGCTTATAGTTATGTTGACGAAATGTTAAAAAAAGACCCAGATGTTTTGAAACTTTCCCCAAGGTAGTTACACCGGTATATTTCAAATATTTATAATTCATGGAGGGTCATAATTACATGAAATATTCAAATTACACATGGTTAAATGATATATAATCTCGATCAACAGTATTATATTCTTCAAGAAAAAAATCGAGTAGATTCCTTGGGAAAAGGTATCGTTCCCCAAATTTGACGAAGACACCTGTCGGTTTATTCGTAACATTTCCTATAGTTAAATGGTAATTGTACCTTTGGTGCGGCAAATCGGCCTATCGCTGTCCCGTTTACGGGAGGGAGGAAAGTCCGGGCAGCACAGAGCATCGTACTTCCTAACGGGAAGGGTTCGCGCAAGCGAATACAGAAAGTGCCGCAGAAAATAAACTACCTCAACATGCTTGCATCGTTGGGGAAAAGGTGAAAAGGCGAGGTAAGAGCTCACCGCTTCAACAGCGATGTTGTTGGCAGGGTAAACCTTACGAGCTGAAAGACCATGTATACCGGAGCATGTCCTAGACATTAAGGGTTGCTCGCCCGATTCCGGAGGGTAGGTCGATTGACGCTGGCGGTGACGTCAGTGCTAGATAAATGATAGGCAGTTGCGTCACGTGTGACAATACGAACAGAACCCGGCTTATGATTTGCCTTTTTTTTTTATAATATTATCGATGGAAGCATTGGATCAAATTCGAAATGTACTCATGGCCAAAGGGGATCCAACTCGACGGATTCAAATGGAAGCATATCTTCGAAACCAATTTTTATTTTATGGGGTAATGAGTGGTCCTAGAAAAGAAATTCTAAGACAAATCAAACAGGATTTCCTTCAAGTTTTAAACGCTCAAGAGAAAAGACTGTTGGTTAAACGCCTTTGGGAAGATGAACACCGCGAAAGCCAATTGCTGGCCTTGGAATGGATGATGCAATGGAACCCTAAAGACTATCTTGAATCCGACCTTCAATTTTTCGAGGACTTAATCTTGCAAAAATCCTGGTGGGATACGGTTGATGGAATCGCTCCCAATCTCATCGGAAAATATGCAAGGCGTTTTCCCGAAAAAATGAAGGCGAAATGGGAGGTTTGGGAACAGCATCCATCGTTTTGGATTCGACGGTCATGCCTCATTTTTCAATTGCGCTATCGCCAAGAAACCGATTTAGCATTGTTGCAACATTTCATCCATTCCTTCAAATCAGACCAAGAATTTTTCATCCAGAAAGCCATCGGGTGGAGTTTGCGCGAAGTTTCAAAATGGAATCCCCATTGGGTAAAAGAGGTGGTGAAAGTAGAGGAACTTAAGGGTTTAGCCCGCCGAGAAGCCATGAAGTATGTCGGTTAGCGTTAGTTTGCGTATTTTTGAACCATGAGAAATGCGTTATTGCTAAGTCTTTTCGTTACTTGCTACACGGTTCTATTCGCTCAATTTCGCCCAGAAAATGGCGTTTCACCAACAGAGCTCAATAAAATCGCCATTACCATGGTGGATATTTATGTAAGTCCAACCAAAAAACTCACGAACGCTACATTACTCATTGATGATAAAAAAGTTGTTGCCGTTGGAGAGGCTATTAAAATCCCAGATGGATACGTTGAATTTGAGCGGCAAGGGTATACCATAGTTCCTGCTTTTATTGAAACGAATTCCAACGCTGGTACTCAAAAGTTAAAATCAGATTATCAAGGGTATTACCCGCAACTAGAATCCGCAAAAAAAGGCGACTATTATTGGAATGAAGCCATTCATCCCGAGGTA
>JBJOJZ010000129.1:0-2613 GCA_046046325.1 Bacteroidota bacterium | reverse complement strand
ATTATGACGGGTGAATCTCAAGTGCTTGGCAGTCAGTTGGATGTGCCAGCGAAGTCGGCCATCGTGTTTGAGGTAAAATAATTGACCATTAGATAAATAATTTTTTTTCAAGACCTGTTGCTGGGCTATTTTTGAAACAATATAGTTTCTAAAAATAGTTTTATGCAACAGGTCTTTACTCGTTTTCGTGGCGCCATTTTGGCCTCATTGATGTTTCTCTCTTTGATTTTTTCGAGTTGTTCGAATCAAGTAATTTCAGGTAGTGGTGGGTATTCTGATGTTTCGTTAAACCGAAACTCTTCTGAATATGATATTAAACGCTTGAAAGAGGTTGAGGTCGTAGGAAATTCTTTTTGGGGAATTCCGTACATGAAAAATAAGGAATCAAAGAATAAATCAGGCTTTATTTTCCGATTTAATGGGGTTTCTATGTTTAGAACGCCAGCTATTTTGCCTGTTTTGACACTTTTGTCAACAACCATTTCAATGGGTATGGCATTAGAGCCTGTATTTGGTTATAAAAAAGTAACTCAAAATTATGGAGGAGGTTATTCTTCCACCTATGAAGATCCGAATAGTCCCAATGTGCACTGGGCGATTGCCTCTGTTTTGGCTTTGCCGATAGCCGGTGCGATAAATAATCAGGTCTATTCCAACATCGCTGTCTCAAATGCGATGCATGAAATGAACTATCAATTGGTAAAGCAAAACCCTGATATTGATGTTTTTTCAAATCCCAAGTATAACATCTATAATCAGACGGGATTCTGGAAAACGGAGGCAAATGTAAAGGCCAATGTATTGGGTTCTCGTATCCGTACGGAGCGTGTGGTTGTTCCAAAACCTTAAGACGGAACAAGATGTCTTATTTATGTCGTCATTTTTTTGGTTGCGTTTTACTGCTACTCGTTGGCACTTATTACGCACAGGCTCAGGAAGTATCCAATCTGCAGGTGGGTTACGTTTCAGCCATTAAGCGCTTTGAGGTTTATTTCGATTTAGATGTACCTTCTCAAAAGGAGGTGGATTTGCGACTTTATATTCAGGAGTTTCCGGATGGTGCTCGTAAACAAATCGATCCCACCAAAATTCATGGTTTAAGTTTGAAAGGGCTGAAGGCGGGCTATAATTATTATTTCCAGGTTGAGACTGGCGATTTAACGTTAGCGCCTACGGAATATGTTTTTCAGTTAACTCCTACGGTTCTTTTAGAGCGGGGGCAGTTTCAAAAGGTGGATAGTTCGAATGTCAAAGTTGCGGTAGAGGAGGTTCCTAGGAAGCCCATCCAACTGATTAAGCCGATTGAACAAAATTTGACCTATGCCACCCTAGGAATTAGTCCGTTTTCACCGGGAGGCGAGCAATCGAATTTAACGTTATCGGCGCATGTCGGAAAAATTCAAGGAGGTTGGGGATATGGATTAACGGTTCTTTATGGTTTGGAAGGGGCTCCTTCCACAAATTATACCGCCACGGGAACCTTGATCGATAAATACACAACACCCAATTCGAACTATAAATTCACGAATGAAACGAAAACCACTCGTCTATCAGTCATTCCTTCTTTTCTGTATGGAATGAATGAGCACATTTACCTGAGAGCGGGTATGGGCTATGGTTCTCGTTCCTTGTACTGGGCAGCGGATGAGTTCAATTTTGCAGGAACGAAAACAGGTAGTATCTGGGCTAAAAATTCTTATGCGAGTTTATCCGGTTTGGAACTTGAAGGGGGGATTAATTTAATATTCAAACGAATCCATATTGCCTCAGGTATTAATTATTTAGGCCTTTTAAAATCCGCTGATACCAAAGCTTATTCGGACGTTTGGTTAAGTTTTGGATTAAATTTTTAAGATATGAGAAATAGCTTTCTTGTTTGGTTGGTTTTCGTGTTGATAGCTTGCGAGAAGGATCCTGAAATTCCAGTAGGAAAAGGTAATTTCGTCAATGTTGCGACAAGTTCCGTAACGGATGTACAAGATACGCGCGCGACATCAGGCATTAGTATTTCTAACCTATCGCCGACCTATGTTGTACAAGAGCGGGGGATTTGCTGGGGATTAAATTCAAATCCTACCATCGATAACTTGAGTGTCTTGCTAGATGCCAATGTTGCTTCTACGAACCTCTTTGATTTGCTACCGGGTCGGAAATATTATGTACGAGCCTTTGCCAAAATTAATGGCAATTATACCTATGGCGATCAGCGGGAGTTCTTTACTTCGAGCAATTCATCTTTATCAAATGGTTTAGTGACTTATTTGCCCCTGAATGAAGATTCGAAGGACTATTCAAGTACTGGGAATAATCTCACGGGTAATGCGGTGAAAACTACAGGGCGTAGAAATGTAAGAAATTCAGCTTATGCGTTCAATGGATCGAATAGTTATTTGACCTTAAGCTCACCGAGGAACTTGCCAAGTAATAACTCAGCCTATTCGATTTCTGTTTGGTTTAAAGCCAATGTGTGGAACAGGGAAATGGCTATTTTTGGTTATGGCCCTTCGGGTACTGCAGCCGCGAGTAATTACATGAAGACGATGCCATCAGCGGGCTTGCTGCATTATCACTGGAATTTAGATTTTACCATTACCCGTAATCTTTACACAAACT
>JBJOJZ010000113.1:0-3195 GCA_046046325.1 Bacteroidota bacterium | reverse complement strand
TCCAATTCAACTTCCGCAAGGCATAATCCGCGAAGTGCACCCTCAAATACATCCACTTCCCAACACACCTTTTGATGCCAAACTTCATATCGTTTTTTATGGAGTACTCTTGAGCAGCTTTGCATCATTTCTTCAGCCTCTCCCAATGAAATTTCGTACTCAAATTCCTTGCGCTCAAGGGCATTATCCCCAATTTTCAACGTCAAAAAAGCTCGCTCATTTTTTATTCTAACACGAAGTGAACGATCTTGCGCCTCCATAACGTAAGCTTGTCGGATTTCGAATCCTGCGTCAATTTCCTTCAAAAAATTCAAATTTTTAAGTAAAAACTTTCGCTCAATTTCTATCATACTTCGAAATATTAAAAATATTAAATAATTTTAGGCCTCGTAAGCAACAATTTACCTATAATTAACGTCATTGCTCGCGTAAACTTAAACCAAAAATATGAAAGCATTTTTTTCCCTAGTATCATTTAGCCTTTTTGCGGTAACTGGATTTTCTCAAAAAATGATTTCCACTCCCGTGGGAACTCCAGAAGTTTTATACAGCGAAAACGGGGTAACCATAAGTGCTCAAATGACTGAATGCAACAACGTAGATCGTAATGAAATTATGACATACAAAATTTTAACCCTCACGAATTCAAATGCCGCACCTGCGACCATTAAAATGCGTCAGGATTCTTACTACAACGACAAATGTTACACTTGCGAAAACGATGAGTACACCTTTACGTTTAGTTTAAATGCCAACGAATCGAAATTTGGCAGTTGTTACGGTGACGCGAATCCGGCCTTATCGGTTTTCCACTCGATGAAAGATGGATACATTAAAGAAGTACTAACTGACCTCAAAATGAACATTGTTCGTTTGAATTAAGTCATTCTTACCTTTGTTAAAACGCTTTCCTTTCGGAAGGCGTTTTTTTTTGTTCCTAAGCACACCTCCTTTTTCGCTGAACATTTTCCGTAAATTTGACCATGCTAAAGCTAAAATCAGCAACACCTCGATGGATTATTGTACTCGTTGATCTTTTCATCAGCATTTTAGCCTTGGGATTAGCCTATTTCATTCGCTTTGATATGAATACCAATCTAAAAGCCATGGAGCATGAATGGGTTTATAATTGGAGAGAGTTTTTGGTTTATGTAGTTATTAAACTAACGGTGTTTTACGTATTCAAAATCCACTTAGGATTGGTTAGATTTACTTCAACGGAAGATCTAAAGCGACTACTTTCAGCATCGTTAACTTGTACCCTTATATTTGTTGGGATTAGTGCTATCCGTTCTTTGGTCTTTGATACAACCTACCTTTTTCCAAGTTCTATCCTATTGATGGAATTCATCATAAGCCTGTTCTTTTTAACAGGGAGCCGTTTTACGTTAAAGTTGTGGTATTTAGAATCCATCAAAAATCAAGAGCCTGCACAAAAAATTGTCATTTTCGGAGCAGGATCAATGGGGCTCATTGCCAAAAGAACCATCGAAAACGATCAACTTAACCCTCAACGAATTATCGGTTTTCTCGACGACAATCCAAAATTAAACGGTAAGAGGATCGATGGAATTACCGTTTTTACCTCCTCGGAAATTGAACGATTGCATCAAACCCATCAACTCGAAGCCGTGGTGGTGGCCATACGCAACCCGGACATTGACCGATTGAATTCCATGGTAGATTATTGCCTTGCGAATGCCATTAAAATACAACGCGTTCAAGACCCTGAAACCTGGGTTAATGGCGAACTAACGGTAAAAAAAATCCGAAAAATAAGCATCGACGAATTGCTCGGACGTGAAGAAATCCAGCTAAACCAAGATGAGTTAAACCGATTTCTGTCGGGAAAAACCGTTTTAATCACAGGCGCAGCTGGTTCAATAGGGAGTGGAATCACCAAGGAACTTTCGCAGTACCTCGGATCTAAATTACTTTTAGTAGATCAAGCTGAATCGCCAATGTACGATCTTCAACAAGAACTTTGGGATTACCCACATCTGGAATTCATCATCGGTGATATTCGCAATGTATCCTTCCTGGAGAACTTATTTGCGGAACATACTCCTAACGTCGTTTTTCATGCGGCAGCGTACAAACATGTACCCTTAATGGAGGAAAATCCTCAACAAGCTATAACTACCAACATTCAGGGGACTAAACATGTAGTCGATCTCTCGCTTAAATTTAACGTGGAAAAATTTGTTTTCATTTCGACGGACAAAGCCGTAAATCCTACCAACATCATGGGCGCAAGCAAACGCATTGCCGAAATGTATGTGCAGAGCAAAAAGAATGTAGGTCCTACAGCATTCATCACAACCCGCTTTGGCAACGTCCTAGGTTCAAATGGATCCGTTATTCCCCTTTTCCAAAAACAGATCGATGCGGGCGGACCAGTTTTAGTCACCGACCCCGAAATTACCCGATATTTCATGACCATTCCTGAAGCGTGCCAATTAGTATTGGAAGCTTTTATCATGGGTACAGGCGGAGAAATTTATGTATTTGACATGGGGAAATCGGTCAAAATACTTGACCTCGCTGAAAAAATGATTCGCTTGCACGGACTTGAGCCCCAAAAAGACATTGCCATCAAATTCTCTGGACTTCGACCAGGGGAAAAACTCTATGAAGAGTTGCTGGCTAATGAAGAAACCACCCTACCTACTCATCACCCCAAAATTCTCATCGCAAAAACGCGTGAAAACGACGCAGATTTCCAAGACGCATTTACCGCCTTGATCGGTGACCAAAACCATATGCTCGAAAAAGTATCGATAATGAAAAAAATCGTCCCCGAGTTCATCAGCAATAATTCTAAATTTGAAACCCTTGACCGAGCAAAAAATGTATAGTGTTCTTTTGCGCTTTAGCGACATCGACGCCTACGGCCATGTACATAACGCTGCATATTTCCATTTTTTTGAAAGCGCTAGAGTTCAATATTTTCAAGAAATACTAGGTCAAAATTGGGATTGGCAGAAAGAAGGTGTGGTTCTGGTGGAGAATCATGCTCAATATTTAAACCCTGTCTATTTCGAAGACCATGCTAACATTAGCATTCGTGTAACCAAAATCGGCAACAAAAGTTTTACCTTAACTTATCACCTTTGGGTGAATGGAAAAGAACATTGCAGGGGATCCAGCACCCTTGTTTGTTATAACCACACGATGAAGCAAAGCATCGCATTA
>JBJOJZ010000107.1:0-8978 GCA_046046325.1 Bacteroidota bacterium | reverse complement strand
GTAGAGGTGAAGTTTATGGTAAAAGGGATCTAGCTCCAAATGTGGGGCAGTCAACCGCAGGTCCTTCTTCGAATAACAACGCTCCAGCACAAAGAAGAAAGAAAAAATAAGACGGATAAATTCAAAGAGTCATGTTACAACCAAAAAGAACGAAATTTAGAAGGGTACAGAAAGGTAGAAATCGTGGGCTTGCTCACAGAGGTTCTACGCTTGCTTTTGGATCCTTTGCTTTAAAAACCTTGGAACCAGGTTGGATTACATCCCGGCAGATTGAAGCCTCAAGGATAGCGGTAACGCGTTACATGAAGAGGGAAGGTAAGGTTTGGATTCGAATTTTTCCGGATAAACCAGTAACCGCTAAACCTGCAGAGGTAAGGATGGGTAAAGGTAAAGGTGCACCAAGCCACTGGGTTGCTGTGGTTAAACCAGGACGTATTATGTTCGAAGCGGATGGCGTGCCTTATGAGGTGGCAAAGGAGGCGATGCGTTTAGCGGCTCAAAAACTCCCCGTGAAATGTAAGTTTGTGGTTAGAAACGATTTTGAAATTCCAGCATAAAACGGCAATATGAAAAAAATAGACCTATCTAAATTATCGGAACAAGAGCTACAGCAAAAGGTAGTGGAGTTCAAAGGACAGATGGAGGGATTAAAATTGAGCCATAAAATGTCTCCGATTGAAAATCCCATGCGAATAGCGAAACTTCGTAAGACGATTGCACGTTATTGTACTGAATTAACTAAAAGACAACACGCGGCAGCTTAGCCGATAAATTAAATGCTTACTATGGAAAAGCGAAACTTAAGAAAAGAGCGAATTGGTACGGTTACCAGTGATAAAATGGATAAGTCCATTGTTGTTGCGGTTGAACGTAAGAAGAAGCACCCCAAATACGGAAAGTTTGTTAAAACGACCACCAAGTTTGTTGCACACGATGAAAAGAACGAAAGCAATGTTGGTGATACCGTTAAAATTATGGAAACTCGCCCCTTGAGTAAAACCAAGAATTGGCGAATGGTAGAAATTGTTGAAAGAGCGAAATAACCTGAGAAATGATACAAGTAGAGTCAAGATTATCTGTTGCAGACAATTCCGGAGCTAAGGAAGTGCTTTGCATTCGTGTCCTAGGAGGCACCAGAAGAAGATATGCGTCCATAGGTGACAAAATCGTGGTAGCCGTGAAAAGCGCCATGCCAACTGGAGCAGTTAAGAAAGGAGCCGTAGCTACTGCTGTAGTGGTGCGCACGAAGAAAGAAGTCCGAAGAGCAGATGGATCCTACATTCGTTTTGATGACAATGCTTGTGTTATTTTGAATCAAGCAGGTGAAATGAGAGGCACCCGAATTTTTGGACCCGTTGCTCGTGAGTTACGAGAGAACAATTACATGAAGATTGTTTCACTAGCACCGGAGGTGTTGTAAAATTGACTTTGTATGCAAACGAAATTAAAAATAAAAGTTGGCGACCTCGTTAAGGTAATTAGCGGTGAGTCAAAAGGCCAAGAAGGTAAAATCATTTCCATCAACCGCACAAAAATGCGTGCATCCGTTGAAGGAGTGAACATGGTGAAACGCCATACGAAGCCAAGTGCTTCCAATCCACAAGGTGAAATCGTTGAAAAAGAAGGAACGATTCACGTTTCTAACCTAATGGTAGTGGTTGGTGGTCAAGCTACGCGTGTTGGGCGAAAACCAAACGATGCAGGTAAATTAGTACGTTTTTCAAAGAAATCAGGGGAGGTGATTAAATAATGAGCTATACACCACGACTAAAAGAGAAATATAGCGCCGAGATCATTGGCGGATTAACCGAAAAGTTCGGTTACAAATCATCCATGCGTGTTCCTAAACTCACAAAAATTGTGTTGAGCCAGGGAATGGGTGATGCGGTTGCTGACAAGAAAATGATTGAAAGCGCAGCAGCAGATTTGTCAAGAATTGCAGGCCAAAAAGCTATTACCACCAATTCTAAGAAGGATATCTCGAATTTTAAACTGAGAAAAGGAATGCCAATCGGTACAAAAGTTACCTTACGCGGTGATCGTATGTACGATTTTCTGGACCGTTTTCTTTCGGTTTCCTTACCTAGAACTCGTGATTTTAGAGGAATTAGTCCTAAAGGATTTGATGGAAGAGGTAATTTCAATATGGGAATTAAGGAACACATTATTTTCCCCGAGATTGATATCGATAAAGTGAATAAAATCCTTGGTATGGATATCACCTTCGTAACCACAGCTGGTAGCGATGAAGAAGCAAAAGCATTGTTAGACGCATTTGGGTTTCCATTTGCAAAAAAATAAGAGAAATGGCAAAAGAATCAATGAAAGCGCGGGAGCGCAAACGTGAAAGAATGGTAGCTCGTTTTGCGAAAAAACGTAAAGAACTAACGCAAGTTTTGAAATCTACTTCTAACGATGAGAATGTAGTGAATCAAAAATGGGATGCTATGATGGCCCTCCAAAAAATGCCGGCTAATTCCTCGAAAATTCGTTTGCACAACCGCTGTGGATTGACAGGAAGACCCCGAGGATACATGCGTCATTTTGGAATTTCAAGGGTGACATTTCGTGAAATGGCGCTTGCTGGGAAGATCCCAGGAGTACGTAAAGCGAGTTGGTAATTAACGATAAAGAACTAGAAAACATGACAACAGATCCAATAGCAGATTTTTTAACCCGAATTCGAAACGCAAGTTCCGTTGGGCTTAAAACAGTGGAAATTCCCGCTTCGAATACAAAACGTGCAATGACTCAAATTTTGTTTGATCAAGGTTATATTTTGAACTACAAAGTGGAGGAGGATAACAAGCAAGGAATGATCAAAATCGCCTTGAAATACAATCTTACAACACGTGTCCCTGCCATCACAAAACTTGAACGTATTTCTAAACCAGGACTTCGTAAGTATGCAGGGGGTGATGAGCTTCCCCGCGTATTGAATGGTCTCGGGATCGCGATAGTTTCTACTTCCAAAGGGGTGATAACTGATAAAGAAGCGAGAAAATTGAACGTGGGTGGAGAAGTTTTGTGTTACGTTTATTAAAATTTAAGCAATGTCAAGAATTGGAAAAATGCCTATTACCATTCCTTCTGGTGTCGATTATCGACTCGATGGAAATGTTGTAACCGTTAAAGGCAAGAAAGGAGAATTAAAACAAGAAATCGACTTGACGGGTATTTCGTTGAACTTGGAGGGTAATGTATTAACCGTTTCACGGGCTTCAGATGCACCAGATCATCGCTCAAAGCATGGTTTATATCGGGCATTGATCCAAAACATGATTTTAGGTGTTTCCGAAGGTTTCACCAAAGAAATGGAGGTTGTCGGAGTTGGTTACCGAGCGAATGCAACAGGTCAAATGTTGGAACTAGCTCTTGGGTTTTCACATCAAATCGTTTTCGAAATTCCAAAAGAAGTTCAGTGCACAACGGTAACTGAAAAAGGAAAGGCCCCTATCGTTAAGTTAGAATCACATGACAAACAATTATTAGGTGCAGTTGCAGCGAAAATTAGAAGCTTAAGAAAGCCTGAACCGTACAAGGGGAAAGGTATTAAGTTCGTGGGAGAAGTATTAAGAAGAAAAGCCGGTAAATCTGCTGGTAAGAAATAAAAGTTAAGGAAATGGCACTAAAGAAAACATTGCGTAGAGCAAAAATAAAGCGAAGAATTCGTAAGAAAGTGTTCGGTACAACCGCCGTTCCAAGATTATCTGTTTTTCGTAGTAACAAACAAATCTACGCGCAGATTATTGACGATACGACAGGTAAAACATTGGCTTCTGCTGGATCTCTGAAGAATGAAGCAGCGAGTGGTGTGGCTAAAAAAGACCAAGCAACCATAGTAGGTAAAATGATTGCTGAAAATGCTGTGAAAGCAGGGATTCAACAAGTAGTTTTTGACCGAAATGGTTATTTATACCATGGTCGTGTAAAATGTTTGGCTGATTCTGCTCGTGAAGCTGGCCTTAAATTCTAATTACATCAAAGAAAATGAATAAAGTTAAAACATCTGAAATTGAATTGAAGGACAAATTAGTCGCCGTTAACCGTGTTACCAAAGTAACCAAAGGTGGTCGAACCTTCAGCTTCTCAGCGATTGTGGTAGTTGGAGACGAAAACGGTGTCGTGGGTCAAGGTCTAGGGAAAGCCAAAGAAGTAACGGAGGCTATTACAAAAGGAATAGATGACGCGAAGAAGAATTTAATTCGAGTACCAATCCGCAAAGGAACGGTTCCGCATACCCAAAAAGGAAAATACGGTGGCGCAGAGGTATTATTGAAGCCGGCAACCGACGGTACTGGAGTAATAGCAGGTGGTGCAATGCGTGCGGTTTTGGAAAGTGTAGGCGTTCACAACGTACTTGCGAAATCACAAGGTTCTTCCAATCCTCACAATGTGGTAAAGGCAACAATGGATGCGTTATCTAAAATGCGGGATGCATCGGCTGTTGCTCGTCAAAGAGGCATTGATTTAGAGAAAGTATTTAACGGATAATATTGCAGCGATGAGCATCATTAAAATTAAACAAGTTAGAAGCGCCATTAAAAGGCCAGCGGATCAAAAGGCAACGATTAAGGCCCTTGGTTTTAGAAAATTAAACCATGTACTTGAAAAAGAGAATACTCCACAGGTGCAAGGCATGATAAATAAAGTAAAGCATTTAGTTCAAATTATTGACTAATTCAAAATTCGATTAAAATGAGTTTAAATAAATTATCACCGGCGAAAGGTTCGGTACACAGCGAAAAGAGAATCGGACGAGGTCACGGTTCTGGAGGGGGCGGTACTGCTACCCGTGGACACAAAGGAGCTAAGTCGCGATCTGGTTACTCCAAAAAAATTGGTTTCGAAGGGGGACAAATGCCTTTACAACGACGTGTTCCAAAGTTCGGATTTAAAAATATTAACCGCGTTGAATACAAGGACATTAACCTTGATTCTCTTCAAATGTTGGCCGAGACGAAAGGCATCACTGAATTTAACTTAGACACCTTTTTGGCAAATGGATTAATTTCAGGTACAAAGTTGGTTAAAATTTTAGGTCGAGGTGAGTTAAAAGCCTCCGTAAAAGTTGAGGCGCATCATTTTTCGGCAAAGGCTACGAGTGCTATTGAAGCGGCAGGTGGTTCCATTGCAAAAATTTAATTCCCATGAAAAGACTTATTACCAATCTTAAAAATATTTGGAGCGTTGAAGAACTTCGGCAACGAATTCTCTTAACCTTAGGGTTGGTGCTTGCTTATCGAGTGGGTTCCTTTATAATTTTGCCTGGAATTAATTACTCCGCGCTTGAAGGTGCAGCAGCAGGAAGTTCAGACGCTCAGAAAGGTATTGAAAACTTGCTTTCCTTGTTTTCTGGAGGTGGTTTTACGAATGCTTCGGTAATGGCCCTTGGTATTATGCCTTACATTTCCGCTTCGATTATAATGCAGCTTTTAGGAATGGCCGTTCCTGCAGTTCAAAAATTGCAAAATGAAGGTGAATCAGGGCGTAAAATCATTAATAACTATACGCGAATTCTGACGATTGTTATTTGTGCATTGCAAGCCCCCTCGTACCTTAAAATGTATGTCGAGCAAAAAGGAGCACTTCCCGACGATCCATCAATGTTTTGGTGGGTTCAAACCATTTTGATTTTGGTTTCGGGATCTATGTTTGCCGTTTGGTTAGGAGAAAGAATCACGGAAAAAGGTATTGGAAATGGAATTTCATTACTAATTGCTGTTGGGATTTTGTCCAGATTACCTGGGGCTTTCATTGCAGAAATAGGAAAGTCTTTTGAGGCAGGTAATTTGATTAAGTTAGTTTTAGAATTAATCATATTCGCCCTAATCATTTTAAGTGTTATCCTGATTGTTCAGGGCGTGAGAAGAATTCCGCTCAATACTGCCAAAGGGATTGTTGGAAATCGTTCGGTTGTAGCACAACAGACAAGAAACTACTTACCTCTCAAGGTAAATGCGAGTGGAGTTATGCCGATCATCTTTGCTCAAGCTATTCTGACCATTCCCATGACCATTTTCTTAAGCGCAACAGATCCGAAGAACCAAGGTGGTTTAATACAACGAATATTGAGTGATCCTTACGGTCTTTGGTACAATGTTATTTTAGTGGTTATGATCGTTGTGTTTACTTACTTTTACACGGCTATCATGATCAATCCTCGAAAGATTTCCGAGGATTTGAAAAAAAGTGGTGGTTTTATCCCAGGAGTTAAACCGGGTGAGGATACAGCAAATTATATCGATAACCTAATAACCCGTATAACGTTTCCAGGATCCTTATTTTTAGCGGCTATTGCCATTATTCCGGCAATCGCTAAAATCGCGGGAGTCAACGATTCTTTCGCTATGTTTTTTGGTGGTACTTCCTTGCTAATAATGGTAGGGGTGGTATTGGATACGGTACAACAGATCGAAACGTATCTCCTTAACCGCCAAATGGACGGTTTAATGGATGGTACGAGGGTTCGTGGAAGACGAGGAGCAAATGAATTATCTGGATTTTAATCATGGCTAAACAAACCTCCATAGAACAAGACGGAACTATTTTGGAAGCATTACCAAATGCTATGTTTCGTGTGGAATTGCAAAATGGACACGTAATAACGGCCCACATTTCAGGGAAAATGAGGATGTTTTACATTCGAATTCTTCCTGGTGACAAAGTAAAAGTGGAGATGTCTCCATACGATTTAACCAAAGGACGTATTTCGTTCAGATATAAGTAAATAAAACAAAATGAAAGTAAGAGCATCCGTTAAAAAAAGAACCGAAGATTGCAAAATCGTTAAGCGTAAAGGAAAGGTTTATGTAATCAATAAGAAGAATCCTAAATTAAAACAACGACAAGGTTAAAAATTAAAATATGGCACGTATTGCAGGTATAGATTTACCCAAAAATAAGCGAGGAGTTATTGGTTTAACGTATATCTACGGTATTGGTAGAAGTACTTCCAAAAAAATCCTTACATCAAACGGAATTGATGAAAATGTTAAAGTTCAAGATTGGAACGATGACCAACTTTCAGCTATTCGTAATTCTGTAAATGAAATAAAGACCGAAGGACAGCTTCGATCAGAAATTCAGCTGAATATTAAGCGTTTGATGGATATCGGTTGCTATCGAGGCATACGTCATAGGTCCGGACTTCCTCTGCGTGGACAGCATACGAAGAATAATTCAAGAACAAGAAAAGGGAAAAGAAAAACAGTTGCCAACAAGAAAAAGGTAACTAAATAATACGTAGAACATGGCAAAATCGAATCAAAAGAAAAAAAAGAATGTAAAAGTTGAGGCTGCTGGTGAAGCGCATATTCAGGCAACGTTCAACAACTTAATCATTTCACTCACCAACAACGCTGGTCAGGTAATTTCTTGGTCTTCCGCTGGTAAAATGGGTTTTAAAGGATCGAAGAAAAATACTCCATACGCAGCTCAGTTGGCCGCAGAAGATGCTGCAAAAGAAGCACATGATTTTGGCCTTCGCCGTGTACGTGTTTACGTGAAAGGTCCTGGTGCTGGTAGAGAATCTGCAATTCGTTCCTTGCACAATGCAGGAATTGAAGTTACCGAGATTGTGGACGTTACCCCACTTCCGCACAACGGTTGTAGACCTCCCAAAAGAAGAAGAGTATAATTAGTAATATAAACCAGTCATCGAAGGAATGCCTTAATTCATGACTTAATTTAAAATAGAATGGCAAGATATAGAGGACCAAAAACAAAAATTGCGCGTCGCTTCAGAGATCCTATCTTTGGACCTGATAAAGCGCTTGAGCGAAGAAATTACGGACCAGGTCAGCATGGCCCGGCTAAAAGAAGAGGCGGAAAACAATCGGAGTACGCCATTCAGTTGGGCGAAAAACAGAAGGCAAAATACACCTACGGTATTTTGGAAAGACAATTCGCTAACATGTTTGAGAAAGCGTCACGAATGAAGGGAATCACCGGTGAGAATTTATTACAGCTTTGTGAAACCCGATTGGATAATACGGTGTTCCGATTAGGAATTGCACCTTCGCGACGTGCTGCTCGTCAATTGGTGACCCACCGTCACATTGTGGTGAATGGAGAAGTGGTGAATATTCCTTCCTATCAATTACGTCCGGGAGATTCAGTTGGCGTTAGAGAAAAATCCAAGTCGTTAGAAACGATTGTTTTGTCCTTGAACGCATCGTCGAACCGTTTTGAATGGTTGGATTGGGATAACGCAAGCTTTTCAGGTAAATTAATCAACCTTCCTGCTCGAGAGTTGATTCCAGAAAACATCAGGGAGCAGTTGATTGTCGAATTGTATTCTAAATAATTTGTAAAGTAATGGCTATTTTAAATTTTCAAAGACCAGACAAAGTAGTAATGCTCCGTTCGGATGCATTCAATGGAGAGTTTGAGTTCCGCCCCTTAGAGCCTGGTTATGGAATTACTATTGGTAACTCATTAAGACGAATTCTTTTGTCTTCACTTGAGGGGTATGCAATTGCCTCCATTCGCATTGAAGGAGTGGATCATGAGTTTAGCACGATGAAAGGGGTTGTTGAGGACGTTACAGAAATTATTCTAAACCTGAAGCAAGTTCGATTTAAGCAGCAAATTGATTCGGTTGAAAATGAAAAAGTGTTTCTTTCCGTTCAAGGGCAAACAACGCTTACCGCAGGTGATATTGGTAAATTTACCAATGGTTTTCAGGTCTTGAATCCCGACCTTTTAATTTGCAATATGGACGCTTCCGTTAAGTTTGAAATGGAATTGAACATTGTTAAAGGTAGAGGTTATTACCCAGCTGAGGAAAACAAAACAGAGGAGGCCCCTTTTGGAACTATTTTTATTGATTCAATTTTCACTCCGATTAAAAATGTTCAATATTCCGTTGAGAACTATCGAGTAGAACAAAAAACGGATTATGAAAAATTGGTTTTTAATATAACAACAGACGGTTCGGTACATCCTAAAGATGCCCTAAAGGAATCTGCCAAAAT
>JBJOJZ010000066.1:0-73545 GCA_046046325.1 Bacteroidota bacterium | reverse complement strand
AGGCAGCGAACATGTTTAATACACTTGGTAGTTCAGTGAAGCCAGCTATTGGAGCGATCACTAAGTCAATTCCAACAAGTGAAAAAAAGTCTGGTAATGGAATAGCCATTGTTGCGGGGATAGTATTTGTAGGTATAATAGGCTACGAGTTGTATTTACATTTTAAGAGAAAACGGAAGGAAGTGGTTTCTAAATAGAAGACATAAAAATCGATTTCAATAATTTACCTCAATTTGTTGGAGGTATTTTCATACTATCATTTTTCAATTACATCCAAATCAAACACCTGAATTAATTCAGATAAATTTGGATTACGCTGCATCAATCGCTCTAAATTTGAATTTGTGCTTGGCTGCTTCTCTGGGATTAACATAGATAAATCCATGTTAATTTGATTTAAATCAGCTAAATCGTAACCCTTCTTTTGATCCAAGGCAATTGTACAATTCACAAGGTACGGTGATACCACTAAATTTAAATTTAGTTGTTTGGATATAGATACAGATCTTTCAGCCCAATCCTTATGAAAATCTGTGTCGGGGAAAATTACCACCTTGCGACCAGTTAGTGCTTTCAGTTTTTCAGCTTTAAATTCTGTTTCGCCACCAGTAGCCAACCACAATTGATTCGGGTGTTTGATTGCCATAAATACAGCTGTTTTCTCTGATTCCACAATACATACTGTTTTTTGGGGAAATTTTGTAAGTAAGTGTTCTCCAAACAACACTTGTTTCAAATTGAATTCCTCCAGTTTAAGGATTGTATGTGCCCACGTCATCAACGGCCTTGGCTCTTTAATGCGTTTCCCGGTAAGGTTGTCGAATTTTATAACCTTTCCCGTCCGCACTTCAGAATCAATGCTAATTTGCCAAAAAACTGTTGCACCACCCCACAATTTTGAGGTGCCAACTTTGTATGTATCAAAGACATTATCGATTTGTTGCTTGGTAAACATATTACTCAAAAACTGATAAAATGAATTGATACTGTATCCTTTTAGAGATTGTTGAACGTAGCATTGAGGAATTGATGATGGCGGACCATCTTTATCTGCGAGTTTTGCCACTTTTTGTTGAGTCAAATCTATCTTGACGTCTGAATCGGATTTCTCGGGGTATTTATAATAACCGCATGAGTTTGATCGATCACATCGACCAAACTCATCGGAAATATAATTACCCAATTCATCAATCATTCGCACAAATCGTCGTTTTTCACACTCAGGACATACAAACTTTTTACTTGAAGGATCAAGCTGATATTTGTGTTTCACGGAATTAAGAATTAAGGTTTAACTAAATTGGGTATACACCCCTCTCTGGATTTGTTAATTCTTGATTCTAAAGTAAGATTCCTTAGACACTCCATTGGGTTTCGTAAAAAACTCCAGTTTCAAGTCTTTGAGGTTGAAAAAGGCTTTTAGCTTATTACTGAATGTTCGTTGCAGGAACTTCTCATTGCCTTTTTCATACAACTCGCGGTAGTCTTCAAACATTTTAGAAGTGGAGTATTCTTTGCCTTTTTCAAAATTCTGTTCTTTGGCCCAGTTGAAAAATTCCTCCCCAATCAACTGGCGAGACCTATTTTCTACGACGTTGATTGATTCAGTGTAAATAAGACCGTCTTTAAAATACAACGAAAGGCAATCAACCATATACCAATAAAATAGATTCCACTCCTCTTCATCCCATTCATCCGAAAAGAACCTTGATCCATGAGTTTGAATAATTGGCTCTTCGATTCCGGTTCCAATTCTACTTGAATAGTAGGGTGCTAACTCAATAATAAACTGCCGTCGTTTTCTCGTTGTCCCGGTGCAGTCTAAAATAATGTTGGAGCAGATCAAAATCTTTGGAGAATTTACAGCCGGTATTTTAAGTGAATCCTTGAACTTCTTTTCAACATTAAAACCATCAGTTGTAATCGAATTGAAGCGATCTATGTCAACGAACTTACTAACATCATCCAGCCATAAAATGCGGGTTGCGAAATCTACTTCCTGAAAATCGAACCGATTATCTCCCCGAAATTTCTTACCGTCTATTTTCACCGTATGTCGAATACTGGAAACTGCATTTGCAATCAAGCCTTTCCCTGTTCCACCTTGTGGATTATTTAAATCAGTAATCATTTCGTCATAAAGCAGCACCATTTGTCCACCAGAACTATGATGATAAGAGTGCAGCAAATAGCCAATAGCACTTTTTAATGAATTAATCCGTTTAGGGTCATCTTTACAGACATTTGAAATAAATTTTGCAAAATGGCCACCCACAGATCGATTGCCAATTTCTCTTGGAATAATATTGTTCCGCCAAACCACTTTATCACGTAATTCAGTAAATTCAGTTTTTATAACAGCTTCTTTTGAAACTTCAATTACCCCATTCTGAAATGGAATGAATGCACAATCCCCGGTGTCAGTTAAGATTTCCGATTCGTCTTTTTCAAGGTAACCAAGGAAACTCTCATTGATCACAAGGTGTGTCTGTTTGTAAAAGGTTTCTATTTGTGCCTCTCTTGTAAATTCTTCAAAAAGTCCATCAAATTCCACCGAAAGACTTGGCAATTGGTTTAGGTAGTAATTCAGCACTTCTTTGATGGCTTTGACAGATACCTCCTCAATGACATTGTCTATTTTCCGGACAAAAACATCAGCATTAAATACTTTTTTCGAGTATACACCAAGATGGTTTAATAACTCAAGCACTCCAAGTTTATAAACACCAGTAAGGAAAATTTGCTTATCCTCCTTTCCCCTTATGGCAAAGGAAAAAATATCCATCGCAAACTTTTTATTACCCAAGGAAACGGTGTTTTTATTAAAGTGTCCGTTGAGCATTTCTACTTGGTTCAATAGCGTTTCCAGGTGGTTTTCTAACCCTTCATCAAGATTCTTCATTTCTTCTTGTTTTTAGAGTTAGTAAATTCATTGGCAATCATTTCAGCTACAGTTGGCCGACCATCTTTCATCCATTGAAGAATTTCTTCACGTGAAAAGGTTAGAGGTCTACCATTAGAAATTACTGGGATTTCCTTTCGACATACTTTGGAGTAAACGGTCTTTTCCTTGTAACCGGTTAATTGAATAACTTCCTCCAGATAAATGATGTCACTTTTTGGCTCCTTATTGGTTTCAGCAGGTTTTAATAAATAACTATTTCCTAATGCAATTGTCTTGCTTAGTTCTATAAACTCCTCTACAGTCAGAGTGTATATAGGTCTTTTGTCTTCAAACATTTTTCTACGATTTAATGAATTAATAAAATCGCATCGGGCCCAATGCTGAAGTCAAATTTCTGTTTGAATCTCAAGATTGATCAAGTTTAAACACCTCGAATTCGAGGTTGATTCGAGGTTAAACTTTGATTTACCTTTATTTTCTGGGATTTATTTTTTTTAGTTTTTTTAAGATTGATTCGAGGTCATTCGAGTTTGGAACAAAACTTTTGGACGATTAATTCAATCTCGGGCTTTAATTTTGAATCTTCACTTTGAGGTTTAGATAGTGAACTAAATTTTAAATCTTCTCCTTTTAACGTGAAACAATCCATTGTAACCAACCAATGATCTACATCGCCAAGTTCAACAATTCTCTTTGAATTAATTAGTGCCTTAACAAATTCGATTAACGATTTTATCGATTTGGACCAAACAACTCGATTTTCTTTCTTGATTGGTACATTAAGGAAGATGGCTCGAAATTTTTCTATCGTTTGTTGTTTTAATATCCCTGCTTGTACTAAGTCATTCCAAAGTTCATGTAATGCCATTTCATTCTTTGCCAAATTGAAATACCCCACATTGGATTCTGCTTTCCTCAAAAGGAAAGTTCTATAACCTCCAGTGTATTGTTTCTCCTGAAGTGCTGATTTTGGTGCGGCCTTAGTTTTAAGTAAATCTTGTTTATCTATAAGTTCAACTCTTTGAGAAACAATCCACTTTTCTATCCTTTTACATACTTTTTCATTAATAAATTCATCCTGATATTGTAGGATTACTTCCTCTAAAAATTCACAAAAAGCACTAATATCAGAATTAAACACTTCTTGTAATTGATAATTAAGAAATTCTGGAATGTATTTAATACCTGACACGTATTGACTCAACTTTAGAGCGAACCAAAAATCGTATTGCTCATTTTTGTTATCAATAAGAATGTTTTGTTCAAGTGAAAAAAATGAATCTAATCCAGAATCAAACACATTGAAATAACCAAGATTGACCCTGTCACTGATGGTTTTAGTATTAAGTATTTCCCGGACATGTCGTACCCAATACTCCGCATTTGTGCCATTATCGTATTCGGTTATGGTTACAATTGGTGTAATGGTCACAGGAAGATTTTGAACGATTTGCTCCCCTCTACTAACCATGATCTGATGTTCCAATGCACTTTTTACTTTTATGATTTGTTCGTCTGTTCTTTTTTGACTTAGAAACTGGTCTGCCTCGAATGACCAGATGTCGATAGTATTGATATCAAAGTAGTCTAAAATCGGCTCCATTTATTATAGTTTTAATTTAGGAATTGCATTTGTGGCTTCAATTTTCTTTTCATCGATAATCTTTGCGTACACTTGGGTAGTTTTCAATTCACGATGACCTAGCAACTTAGAGACAGTGTAGATATCAGTACCATTGGTTAGCTGTAATGTTGCGTATGTGTGTCGCGCACAATGAAATGTGATTGTTTTGCTGATTCCCGCCCTCATCATCCATTGCTGTAATTTCAAATTATACCAAGCGCTATATTTTAATCCTTGAAAAATATGTTGCTCATTACTACCTTGTTCTCCCAACAATGAGCGCGCTTGATCAGATATTGGAAGTGTTTCTACTCCTTTTGTCTTTTTCTGTCTGAACCTCACGAACCAATAATTTTGAGCTTCTGAAAACTGCAAATCTCCCCAGGTTAAGCCAAGAATATCAGACCAACGAATTCCTGTTAAGCAACTAAAAATAAATGCTGTCTTCATCTTGGGAATATCACAATCCGCTTCTACAGCTTTCTCCAGTTCTTCAAAGGTCAAGAATTCACGATGTGTTTCACCTTCTTTAAATCCCTTCACATTTTGAACCGGGTTTTTCAAAATTATTTCATCTCGATGTGCTTGGTTTAAGGCAGCTTTTACTTTGTTGAAATAAGAATGCAACGAGTTTTGAGCCAAAGGTTCATTCGACTTTTTTTTAGCAACATGCTGCAAATAGTACTTGAATTCATTTAGCCATTTGGAATCAACTTTATTAATGGCTATTCCTTCCGGACAGAACTTCAGTAGGTATTTATGTGCACTATCCCAATTACCATAATTGTTAGTGCTTTCGTATCGCGCTTCTGTTAATTCTCGGAAGTAATCAATAAAATCAATGGAAGACTTGTCCTTTTTGGTGAGTTCACCTAAACCATTTTTATCCATTGCTAATTCCAATGTCCACTTGGCGCGAATTTTTTCGGCAGCGTCAAGATTCTCCTTATTGGTTTTTTTCTGAGCTGGTGTCGTTGGGTTTTCGTACAAATAAAGATCCAGAGTTTTATTTGTGCGTTTATTCTTGGCTTCGGGATTGTATATATCTAAAAACAAACGGATTTGTCCATCCTTTGGTTTTCGCTGTCTAACTTTAATAGTCATTTGTGTTTATGTGTTAAATTGTGTTTACACAGCAAATATAACACACAAATAATCAAAATAACACAAATTATATCATTTTTGTGTTTTGATTATTATCAGCAATTAGCTTTAAAAGACTTGTAAATAAAGGATTAATGTTGATTTATTTTGATATGTTTTGTTATAATTACTTCCCAATACAAAACCTACTAAATATCATTCCTAATATATCGGTGTCGAGTTCGATTTCACCCGTGATGTTGCCCAAGCTGCGCATTGCGGCGCGTAAGTCCATGGCCACTAAATCGGCAGGTAGACCTTGTTCCAACCCCTGCTGGGCCGCTTTTAAATAGATGTGCGTTTGTTGTAAGGCTTCTACGTGCCGAGCGTTCGAGACCACCGTTTCTCGCTCTACGTCAAAATCTTGCTGTATGCTTTCGCTCATGCGCTTCTTCAAATCCTCTAGTCCATCTCCGCTTAAAGCACTGATTGCCAAGTCCGTCCCCTGTGCTTGGTTGAGGTCTTTTTTGTTTGCAATCCATAAAACGGTTTTATCGGGGTACTTGGCCTTGATTTCTTCCACCCACGCTTCATCACTTCGCAGTTGCGCATGGTTGTTTCCGTCGCTTATCGCAAGGACCAACCTCGCCCTTCCTATTTTCTCTTGAGAACGCGCAATTCCCATGGCTTCTATGGCTTCGTGCGTTTCACGTATCCCTGCGGTGTCCATTAAGCGGAAGTTTATGCCGTCGATGTTCAATACCTCTTCAATGACGTCCCTTGTTGTTCCCGGAATATCGCTGACGATTGCTCGTTCTTCGCCTAACAAAGCGTTCAATAAGGAACTTTTTCCTGCGTTCGGCGCTCCTACAATGGCCACAGGCACACCATCCTTCATGGCATTTCCGAGTTCAAAGCTCTTTATCAATCGTTGTATTTTGCTCAATACTTCCCCCACCAAGGCCAACAAGGTGCTTCGGTCAGCAAAGGCAACGTCTTCTTCCCCGAAGTCGAGTTCCAACTCCATGAGGCTTGCGAATTCAATGAGTTTGTCGCGAAGGTTGCTCAATTCGTGCGAAAACCCTCCCCGCATTTGGTTTAATGCTATAGCGTGCGCCTGACGGCTGTTCGAGGCAATGAGGTCTGCCACTGCTTCGGCTTGCGATAAATCCATTTTTCCGTTCGCAAAGGCCCTTTGGGTGAACTCCCCTGGTTCGGCCATTCGCGCTCCGGATGCAATGAGCGCTTGCAATATGGTTGACTGGATGTAGGATGACCCGTGGCAGTGAATTTCCACTGTTTCCTCTCCTGTAAAACTTTTGCCGTGGTCAAAACACAGTAAGAGCACTTCGTCCACCAAGATTTTATCCAATGTTTTAAAGAGCGTTAAAACAGTACGATGGCTCGGTACCGATGCTAAGTTTCGGGCGACATGGGCTTGAGCAATCTGCTTAGCCTTGGTTCCCGATAAACGGATTACCGATAGGGCGCCGGTGCCTCCGGTAGCAAGGGCAACAATGGTGTCATGCATCATGCGTCAAAGGTACGAACTTCTAGAGGTTTAACCACGTATGAAGGAGCGCTACCCAGTCGACCGTTTCGTCGTCGCTACGGTATAAATCGCTTTCGATGCCTTGACGGCTCAAGAACGAACGCGTGCTTTCTCCCCATGCGATTATCTTAGCTTTTGGAGGAAGGGTATTGCATAGCAAAAAGGATTCCGCATTGCTCGGGCTGGTGAAAAGGTAAATAGAACATTCCTTAAGCAGTTGAGGCACTAGAGTTGTTTGGTAAACAGGAACTACTTCTTTTTGATGTTCCGGAAAAGCTGCTGGGATACTCCCCAAACTTCGGTCTGAGACGGGAAATAAAACCTTCCGGTTTCCTGCCCAAGCATAAAAGTCCAGGGCCGTTTGTGTGGGATTCCCAGGATGCTTTCCTCTCCAGTCAGTGCGGGGAAGGAGTTTGGCGGTTCCTTGCGAAAAAGCAGCGTTTAACACCTCAGGGCGAATGAATTGTTGGCCGAACTCGAAGGACCTCGGGCTGCTGAAAAAGAGGATGTCATACGGCTTGGTTGGAACATTGTTGAGCGGAGTAAAAGCAATCAACGACGAGGCAATCAGTTCGAAGGAACCTTGTTGAGCGGCAAGTGTCAGTGGATGGTCGTTTGCTAACTTCGACGAAATAAAAACGCGCATTACCAATCCTTGAGGGTTGCGATGATCCGTTGAACGGTATCTTGGTCGTTCTCCAAGGGAAAGGTGAAGCGTTTTGCCGGATCGTTTTTCGACCTTCCGTAGGCTACGTGAACCACTTTTCCATCGTTGAATACCCCTAAGGGCAATTGGCACCCGCCCTCCATGTGTTTGAGCACTTCGCGCTCGACCAAAATTTGATGTTCCACCTTAGGGTTGTTGAGTTTTCGAACCCAAGCGTAGGTGGTGATGTCGTTTTCCCGGACTTGAAGCCCGAGTACTCCTTGCGCGGGGGCAGGAATAAAAGCACTTGGGTCTAAGGTTAGGCAATGTACATCGCTGGTATCTAGTCCAAGGCGAGCTACCCCTGCTTTGGCGAGTAAAATCGCATCGTACTTTCCATCGCGCAGTTTTTGAAGCCGTGTAGGAACATTACCGCGAAGTTCTTCAATACGTAAATCGGAACGTAAGCTGCGCAACAAACTTTGACGGCGGGCCGAACTGGTGCCGATGATGGCTCCTTCGGTTAATTCGAAGGGGAGAGAAGGGTCGTGGGCTTCGGAACGAATCAACAACAATTCGCTCGGGTCTTCCCGTTCGGAGACGGCTGCAATAACCAATCCCGGGGGAGGGGTGGTTTCCAGGTCTTTGTGGGAGTGAACTGCCAAATCTACATTGCCGTTCAGCAATTCGGCTTCAATTTCTTTGGTGAAAAACCCTTTTCCTTCCAATTTATCAAAGCTTAAATCTTGAATTCGGTCTCCTTGGGTTTGAATGATGGTAATTTCAACCTTACAGCCCAAGTTTTCCAGTTGGCGTTTAACATGGTTTGCCTGCCATAGGGCTAAGTCGCTTCCACGGGTACCAATGCGTATCAGTGGATTATCCATGTTTTACCATGATTTCTTTGGCCAGTTTCATTGGACCAGCAATATATTTTTTCTCCATGTAACCGAGTACTTTTTCTAAAACTTCCCGCGATTGGGGATCTAAGGCTTCGATGTCCTCTTTAAAAATTTCGTTCAATGCGTCGGACTTGATGCGTTTGATTTGCTCGGGTACAGAACGCATGGCCAATTCCACTTGACGGATTTGGAATATTTCCTCGAATTCTTGCTGTGCCTCTTTAAGAATTTCCGCAACATGTGCCAATTCTTTGGCTCGTTCTTTCAGGTTTTCGTTAGAAATGTGTTGCAAGTACGAAACAGAAATATGCTTAATAGGGTAGTGTTCAATAATGTGCGGGTCCAAGTCCTCTGGAATAGCAATGTCAATGACGGTTTTCCTTTGCGAATCCCCTTGCAACAAGTGTTGATACAGCTCCGGAGTAATGACATGGTGCTCGGCTCCTGTACAGCTAATAATAACGTCAAAACCTTGGTTGTAAGTGGCCAATGCAGCGAGTTCATAAGCCTTACCTCCCAATTCTTTGGCAAGGAGTTCGGCTTTTGAAAGGGTACGGTTAAAAACAGCAAAGTTTTTATAGCCATGTTTCTTTAGAAAACGTCCCATCGTGGTATTGGTGGCACCTGCTCCTATGATGATGAAGCGTGCGTTCAAAGGAATTTGAAGTCTTTTAAGGTGTTGGTACGCTAAGGAAACGACCGAAACAGGTTTTGTGGAAATAGAAGTTTCGGTGTAGACTTTTTTCGCAGTTTGAATCACATGTCGGTTTAATATCCGAAAAACGTCCCCGGTTAAGCCAGCTGCGGCACAATGCTCATAAGCTTGACGTGTTTGGGTTATGATTTCGCGTTCACCAATGATCATGGAGTCTACGGATGAAGCCACCGACATGGCGTGTTCTACCGCTTGGTTACCATGGTAGTGTTCGAGTTTTTCTGAGAATTCACGTAGATCATCCGCGTTAATTCCGGCATACACCTCCTGAAGTAACGCCTTATTGAAATCTGGAGAAGTAGGTCCCTCATGAAGGAAACTGAATTCTACGCGGTTGCATGTAGAAAGCATCATCAGTTCTTCTAAGCCAAATTTCTCTTTGATCGGTGTGAGGCGTGAGGACAGGTTTTCGGGTTCAATGTGGAGTGCACCAATCCGGGCAACATCAAATACCCGATGGGTGAAAGCCAAGGTATTCAAACGGTTCAACTCCTCTAACGCCATAAACAGAAATAAGTGTTTGCAAAATTGACAAACCAAGCTTGGCGAAGTGTCATGAAAATGTCACGCGTTTTAATTTAGAATCAATCTAAACAGTGTGGTTATTGCTGTTCTTGGCAAAGCTCCACCAACAATTTATCGGAGGATTTCGGATGGAGAAATGCGATTATTTGTCGATCTGCGCCTTCTTTGGGAGTTTGATGAATGAGGGTAAATCCCTGGCCGATAAGCCGATCGATTTCTTGTTCGATGTTGTCGGTTTGGAATGCTACATGATGAAATCCTTTGCCTTTAGTGGACAGGAATTTGGCAATAGCCGAGTCGGGATTAGTGGCTTCAAGAAGTTCAATTTTATTCGGACCTACTTGAAAAAATGCTGTAACAACCCCCTCAGAATCAACGGATTCTTTCTTGTAGCAAGGGGTGTTGAGTAAAGCTTCGTAAAGGGGTATACTTTCTTCCAAGCTATCAACTGCGATTCCCAAATGTTCTATTTTTAACAGCATCAGTATTTGATGATTTTTTCGGTTTTGTTGTCGTAATTCACGAGATAAATTCCGCTGAGAAGATCGCTACAATCAACATGATCGGAGAATCCTTTTTTTAGTAGGTTACCAAACGCGTCATAGACTTCATATTTTGTTTTTGTAGGCACTTCTTCTGCCTTGAAATATACGGCGGTTTTCACTTTAACTGGGCTCAAGGCAACTGATTTTACCTTTGAAGTAAAGGAGATGCTCTTGGAACTACGTTTAGTGCCCGTATTATCGGTTTGTGAGACACGGATTTTATTTACTCCACTCGTAGGAATAATATCAATTGAGTAGGAATTGGTGGTTTTTTGACCTTTTCCTTGTACCTCTGCAGCTGCGACCCATCGGTTCCATTTGTATTGTTCGACGTCAAAGGCTAATTTTCCAGATTCGTTCTTTGTGCTCCACGTAATTTTCCCATCACTGGTGGCTGAAATGGCAGTGATTTCGAAGGTGCTAAACGGTAATAGTACTTCGGGATTTACAAAACTTGGAGTACAGCCTTCTCCGTGTTCTAACTCAACGAATACCTCATCGCCTTTTTTTAATTGAAACAGTCGAAGGTCAATTTCAAAATGCTCGGTTTGGATCGAGGCGGGTAAAATGTTACCGTTCACTAGCACTTTATCGATGCAATACCCGTAACCATCGGATTTAATAGGATTGGACACAAACAGGTTCATTCCTTCGTAGTGACCGCTTAAAGAAAGGATTTGCGCATGGTTTGAACCAACAGTGATAACCAATAGTACAATCAGCAAAATTTTCATGATGAACAAAAATAAGGATTAAAGGCACGAATAAACCGCATTGGCCTCATATTTACCTAAATTTGTCCAATGGAATGGTTGATTCAAAACACAGGTATCGTTAAGTCCTTGCACATAATATTTATGGTGAGTTGGTTTGCTGGTCTTTTTTATATGGTTCGACTTTTCATCTATTCGGTGGAAGCGAGTGAAAAAGAAGAGCCATCCCGAACGATATTAATCGAGCAGTTTGAGATTATGCAGCGGAGGCTTTGGTGGATTATTGCAACTCCGGCCATGGTGTTAACCTTGGTATTTGGTATTCTCATGTTGTGGGCTATTCCTTCCTATTTACAACAAGTATACATACATTTGAAGCTTGGTTTTGTGCTCTTGCTGTTGATATATCACTTCATCAGTCAGAAAATATATTTTGATTTATCAAGGGGAAAGTTTCATTGGAGTAGTGGAGCATTGAGAATTTGGAACGAGGTTGCCACCCTGCTTTTAGTCATTATTGTATTCATCATCGTGTTGAAAGACAGCACCAATTGGATCTATGCAAGCATCGGATTTATGTCCTTGGCCCTATTACTTTTGTTCGCAATCAAGATGTACAAAGCAGTTCGTAAAAAGGAATAAAAAAGAATTTATTTCGCGTGACAAACCGAAAGAATTAGTATCTTTGCGCCAAATTTCCAAGGATAAAGAATCGATGCAAAAAAGTCTACCTTCATTTTTAGCTGCTTTTTTTATGTTGTTCGTTGTTGCTGTTTACGGCAACAATAAAGGGGAAGAATTTAATGTATCAGAAACCATCATGCATCACATCGGTGACGCCCACGAATGGCATCTTTGGGGAGAAGAGGAACACGGCACGGCGATCTATTTACCCGTTATTTTGTTGGACCAAGGGTTGAAAATATTTAGTTCAAGCCATTTTTACCATGGAACTGCTCGAGTATTGGAAGATTCTTTAAAGCCCGTGCATTACAAGTTAGGAGTGGGTCCGGCCCAAGGTTATGCCTTGTTGCATGAAAAGATTTACAAGTTACATAACGGAGAGCTTCAATTTCATAACGGCCATCCTACGAACAATATGCCTATGGATTTTTCCATAACGAAAAACGTGATGTCCTTATTTATCGGTGCATTTTTGTTGTTGGTCATAATGCTGTCGGTAGCGGCCTACTATCGCAAAAACGGGGCGGTTGCACCGAAAGGTTTAGCGAAGTTCATTGAGCCCCTCATTGTTTTTGTTCGAGATGAAATCATCAAGCCGAATATCCATGGCGCAAAACATGCGCGATACATTAATTTTATTACGACGGTTTTCTTTTTTATTCTGATCAACAATTTATTGGGAATGATTCCTGTTTTCCCAGGAGGCGCAAACCTGACGGGTAATATTTCCGTGACCTTGTTTTTGGCAGCTTGCACGCTTTTAGTGACCTTGCTCAGTGCGAATAAAAACTATTGGAAGCATATTTTTGCAACTCCTGGGGTTCCTTTGGCCTTGTTGCCAATTATGATTCCGATTGAGATCGTCGGGATTTTTACGAAGCCTTTCGCATTAATGATTCGTTTGTTTGCCAATATGACGGCAGGACACATTATCGTCCTTTCTTTAATTTCGATTATTTTTATTAATAAAACCGAGGCTTGGGGATTCTTATCGGTTCCAATGGCCTTGTTTATATCCGTTTTAGAGATTTTGGTGGCTTTTTTACAGGCCTATTTATTTGCCTCATTGTCAGCGCTTTTTATTGGTGCTGCGGTGGAAGAAGATCACCATTAGTTTAGTAACCTTTTAATTTATATACAATGGCAGTATTTGGTAGTGTAGCGGCGATTGGTGCGGGATTAGCCGTATTAGGAGCTGGAATGGGAATCGGCCGTATCGGTGGTTCTGCGGTAGAAGGGATTGCTCGCAATCCTGAAGCTTCTGGGAAAATTCAAACTGCGATGATTATTGCTGCAGCCTTGATCGAAGGTGTTGCGCTTTTCGGAGTAGTTGTGGGTATGCTTGGAGCAAACCAGTAATAAGGTTTTATGTCCCCGCGGTTGGCGGGGACTTTTTTCACAATTAGGAAAAACAAAATAGAATGGATTTAGTTACCCCCAGTTACGGATTACTTTTTTGGACAGGATTGACGTTTTGTTTATTGCTGTTTGTTCTAGCACGCTTTGCTTGGAAACCGATACTTTCAATGGTAAACGAGCGAAGTAAAAAAATCGACGATGCTTTGTTAGAAGCGGAGAAAGCGCGGCAGGAGATGCAGGCTTTGAATGCTGAGAATGAGCGCATTTTGAAAGAGGCTCGTGCTGAACGAGATGCCATTTTGAAAGACGCCAAAGCGGCGGGATTGAAAATGACCGAAGAGGCTCGTGAAAAAGCGAAGCTTGAAGGAAATAAAATGATGGAAGCCGCAAAAGCAGCGATTGAAAGCGAGAAAAATGCAGCAATGGCTGAAATGAAGGCCCAAGTGGCTTCTTTTTCTGTTGAAATTGCGGAACGAATCCTGCGCGAGACGTTGTCATCGGAGAACAAACAAAAAGAACTTGCAGGCAAACTAGCCGAGGAGATAAAGCTCAATTAATATGGCATCTACGAAATCTGCAATCAGGTACGCAACCGCTCTCATGGAGCTAAGCCTTGCTCAAGGAAAAATTGATCGGGTTGAGAAAGACTTGGTTGATTTTAAAACGGTTTTACAAATTTCGGATGACTTTCGTATTTTCTTGAATTCACCTGTCATTCGTGACGACAAGAAAATTCAAATTTTTCAGCAAATTTTTTCAGGGTTTGATGAGTTGACCATGGGCTTTTTTAAATTGGTGACAAAAAATGGAAGAGAACAAAAGCTTCCTGAAATTGCTCATCAGTTCAATCGCTTGCTCGAAAAGCATCGCAACGTTGTTTCAGGAACCATTATTTCAGCGATTGCGTTGGATGAAGCAACAAAACAAACCATCATCAACAAATTGTCCGGAACGTTTGAAGGAAATTTAACCCTTAAAGAGGAAGTTGATCCGTCGCTATTGGGTGGATTTATTGTCCGTGTAGATGATAAGCAAATTGATGCGTCGGTTTCGAGTAAATTAAGGCAACTGAAACAAGAATTAGTTAAATAAGATTATAATACAACAATCATGGCAGATTTAAAACCAGCAGAAATTTCGGCAATACTTCGTGAACAATTGTCCGGAGTGAAAACAGCGGCTGAATTGCAAGAGGTGGGTACCGTGCTACAAGTGGGAGATGGTATCGCGCGAATTTTTGGACTTAATGGCGTTCAATACGGAGAATTAATAGAATTTGATGGTGGAATGCGTGGTATCGCATTGAACCTTGAAGAAGATAATGTAGGAGCGGTATTGCTTGGGCGTTCTTCCAGCGTTAAAGAAGGCGATACGGTTAAACGCTTAGGAAGAATTGCTTCCGTAAATGTTGGCGATGGTTTAGTAGGGCGCGTAGTAGACACGCTTGGAAATCCTATCGATGGTAAAGGGCCTATTGCAGGTGAGCTTTTTGAAATGCCGATTGAGCGTAAAGCTCCTGGGGTAATTTTCCGTCAGCCGGTTAACGAACCGCTTCAAACCGGAATCAAAGCAGTAGATGCTATGATTCCTATCGGACGTGGTCAACGTGAGCTAATCATTGGTGACCGACAAACAGGAAAAACAACCGTTGCGATTGATACCATTATTAACCAACGCGAGTTTTACGATCGAGGAGAACCGGTTTTTTGCATCTATGTGGCCATCGGTCAAAAAGGATCAACGGTAGCTGGAATCGTAAAAAAATTGGAAGACGCAGGAGCCATGGCTTATACGGTGATTGTCGCTGCGAACGCTTCCGATCCTGCTCCTATGCAGTTTTATGCTCCAATGACAGGGGCTGCCATCGGCGAATACTTCCGCGATCTTGGAAAACCAGCGTTGATTGTTTACGATGATTTATCGAAACAAGCAGTGGCCTACCGCGAGGTTTCCTTGTTGTTACGTCGTCCTCCGGGCCGTGAAGCTTATCCAGGAGATGTATTTTACCTTCACTCTCGTTTGTTGGAACGTGCGGCTAAGGTGATTAAGGACGATAGCATTGCTGCTCAAATGAATGACCTTCCAGAATCCCTTAAAGGAAAAGTAAAAGGAGGTGGTTCATTGACGGCTCTTCCAATTATTGAGACACAAGCAGGAGACGTTTCTGCCTATATTCCTACGAATGTTATTTCGATCACTGATGGTCAGATATTCTTGGAATCAGATTTGTTTAACTCTGGTATCCGCCCTGCGATTAACGTGGGTATTTCTGTTTCTCGTGTTGGAGGTTCGGCACAAATCAAGTCCATGAAGAAAGTAGCAGGTACGCTTAAGTTGGACCAAGCTCAATACCGCGAATTGGAGGCCTTTTCAAAATTTGGTTCCGATTTAGATGCGGCAACTAAATCCGTGCTAGATAAAGGTGCAAGAAATGTTGAAATTCTTAAACAGCGCGAAGGTGATCCGTTTCCTGTTGAAAAGCAAATTGCGATTATTTATGTCGGAACTAAAGGCTTAATTCAGCGTGTACCGGTAGCCAAGGTGAAAGAATTTGAGAAAGAATTCTTGACCTTACTTGAAAGTCAACATGCGGATGTATTAGCCGCTTTGAAAGCAGGACAATTCTCAGATGAGTTAACCGATGTTTTAGCGGCAAAAGCTAAGGAAGTTGCAGCGAAATATTAATCTTAGGCATTAGGAATGGCGAACTTAAAAGAAATACGTAACCGCATTAGTTCGGTTTCTTCAACGATGCAGATTACCTCTGCAATGAAAATGGTATCCGCAGCGAAGTTAAAACGAGCTCAAGATGCCATTACCCGTTTGCGGCCATATGCTTCCAAATTACGCTATATCCTTGAAAATGTTAGTGGAACCATGGATTTATCCGAAAATGCTTTTGCAGAAGACCGAGGTTCTAACCATATATTAATTGTCGCCATTACCTCGAATCGGGGTTTGTGCGGAGGGTTTAATAGCAACGTCATTAAGAAGGTTAATTCTTTAATCAAGGAGGATTTTTCCAACAGCAAGGTCTCAGTGGTTTGCCTTGGAAAGAAAATTAAAGACGTTATAAAGAAAACCGAACATTACTACAGCAATGAAGTTATTGCCTTGCATGAAGACATTGTTGGTGCGGTTTCTTTTGAACGAACCCATGAGGTAAGTCAAGAATTAATGAGCATTTTCAAGGCTAAGAAAGTGGATAGAATTGTCCTTGTATATAACCGATTTGTCAATGCAGTGACGCAGTCTGTTGAGGTAGAAGGATTGTTGCCATTGTCTTCTGAAAAGCCTCAAGGCAATAGTCCAAAAAACGATTATCTGTTCGAGCCTGAAAAAGAAGAGATTTTCGCCGAACTCATCCCAAAATCGTTGAATACTCAATTGTTTAAGGCAATTTTGGATTCTATTGCGGCCGAGCACGCTGCACGAATGACTGCTATGCATAAGGCGACAGATAACGCCTCTGAATTAAGGAAGTCCTTGAAATTAAGTTACAACAAAGCACGTCAAGCGGCGATCACTAATGAAATCTTGGAGATTGTTGGAGGTGCTGAGGCTTTAAATGCTTAATTTAGTGGATATTCATGGAATCGGTTATTAAAGTTCTTATCGTCGACGATCATAAGCTTATCAGTGAGGCTTGGGCCAGCTTATTAAAAGATTCCCCGCAGATTACCGTTTGCGCTACAGCAGATTCAGAATCCAGCGCATACGATCAAGCCTACGTGCACAAGCCGGATATTGTGCTTATGGATATTAACTTGGGTGCAGGATCTGGAATCAATGCCGCATCAAAAATTTTGGATTCTCTTCCAAAAACCCGTGTTATTGGATTATCCTTGCATGATGATATTTCCTACGTAAAAAAGTTTTTATCCATAGGGGCAAAAGGTTATTTAACCAAAAACACCAATAAATCGGAATTGGTGAGTGCTATTCAAAGCGTTTACAAGGGGGAACTATTCATCGCTGCAGAAATCAAAGACCGTTATTTTGCTTCGTTGTTGAATGCGGATGACAGCGAAAAAAAAGAACTAACCTTGAAGGAAATTGAAATAGTAAAATTGATCGCACAAGGTTTAACTTCCAAAGAAATTGGCGACAAGTTATTCGTTTCGCATCGTACAGTGGAAACACACCGTCACAACATCCTCAAAAAATTGGATTTGCCGAATGCCGCGCAATTGAGCAGCTGGGCAAAGGATAAGGGCTATGTTTAACTGATTGTTGGGCCTTCTTCAAATCCCCTTTCACTAACTAACGCACTGAGTTTTCCCTCCTCGTTTTCAGCCATGAGCAGCATTCCATGCGATTCCACACCACGGATTTTACGCGGCGCAAGATTCATTAATACGACCACTGATTTTCCGATGATTTCTTCTGCAGTGTAATGCATAGCAATGCCCGAAACAATCGTGCGTTCATCGATTCCGGTATGTACCGTCAAAACGAGTAGTTTATCTGCATTCTCCATTTTTTTAGCTGCCAAAACCTTGCCCAAGCGAAGGTCCATTTTCGTGAAATCATCAAAGGATATAAGCTCTTTCATAGGAGGAAAATTAGTATTGGTCAAATTTTCAGCAGGTTGAAGCTTTTGACGTTCAGCTTCCACCATTTCATCGGTTATTTTTTCAAAGAGAATTTCAGCAGCGCGAATGGTATGACCGGGCTGAAGTCGTGCAATAGTACCTTGCCAAGAGTCTCCCGTAAGGTTTAACATTCCGTAGATTTTTTTTGCTGTAGCTGGCAAAAATATTTGTGCCATTCGAGCCAATTCACGGGTAATTTGTAGGGCTGTGTATAAGATAGTAGGAACGCGTTCCGGAGCAGATTTGACCTTCTTCCAAGGTTCTTCATCCGCGAGGTATTTATTACCTAACCGAGCGATTTGCATCATTTCCTGTTGTGCTTCCCGGATTTTATAAGCGTACATTAGTTCCGAAATTCTAGGTTCGAATTCTTGAAGACGCTCCAATAAAAGGTCTTCTTCCGTGCTGAAGTCTCCGGGGGAGGGAACAACCCCTTCAAAATATTTGTGGGTTAAAACCAACGTTCGGTTGACAAAATTCCCGAGGATATCCGCTAGTTCAGCATTCACACGTTGTTGGTAATCAGCCCATGTGAATTCCGAATCTTTGCTTTCCGGTGCAATCGAAGTTAGGACGTATTTTAGCTCATCGGTTTTAGTGGGATACTGCTCTAGGTATTCATGCAACCAAACTGCCCAGTTGCGCGAGGTCGAAAATTTATCACCTTCAAGGTTGAGAAACTCGTAAGCAGGTACGTTGTCGGGAAGGATATATTCCCCATGGGTTTTCAATAAAATGGGAAAGATGATGGCATGAAAAACAATGTTATCCTTCCCGATGAAATGCACCAATTTCGTGTCTTTGCCTTCGGTTTTCTTCCAATAGGGTCGCCAATCTTTTCCCGTTTTTTCAGCCCAAGCTTGCGTAGCAGAAATATAGCCAATAGGAGCATCAAGCCAAACGTAGAGCACTTTCCCTTCCGCATTGGGAAGCGGTAGAGGCACACCCCAATCCAAGTCGCGTGTCATAGCTCTTGGTTTTAATCCAGCTTTAATCCATGACATGCACTGACCGATGACTTGGTTCCGCCATTCTTTGGGATTATGCTGTTGCTCAGCTCCCAATAATCCCTCTTGGATCCATGATTCCAGCCACGTTTCATGTTCGTTCATGGGGAGGTACCAGTGAGATGTTTCCTTGAGGATCGGACTGGATCCGGAAAGGGTAGATGTTGGATTAATAAGATCTGTAGGACTTAAGTCGCTTCCGCATTTTTCGCATTGATCTCCGTAGGCGGCAGGATTCTCACATTTCGGACAGGTTCCTGTAATGTAACGGTCCGCAAGAAATTGTTGATAAGACTCATCAAAGTACTGTTGCGACTTTTGTTCAATGAAAGCGTTGTTCTCGTGCAGTTTCAAGAAAAATTCCGAGGAAACCTTGCGGTGCAGTTCGCTGCTGGTGCGGTGGTAAATATCAAAGGTAATACCGAATTTTTGAAAACTATTTTGAATGAGTTCATGGTATTTGTCCACGATCTCTTTTGGACTAATTCCTTCTTTTTTCGCGCGTAAGGTAATGGCTGCACCGTGTTCATCACTCCCGCAAATAAACAAGGCATCTTCGCCTTTTAACCGAAGAAACCGAACGAAAATATCGGCAGGTAAATAAACCCCAGCCATATGTCCAAGATGAAGGGGACCATTAGCATAGGGTAGAGCAGCAGTTACAGTGTATCGTTTCATAACCATTAGGGACAAAGATACGGCAACTCTAGCGAATTTTGTCCAATAAAAAAGGGGGCCTAGGCCCCCTTTCTAATAAATCTTAAGAAGATTATTTCTTAACTACGTTGAATTGAGCGGTTTTACCGTTTTCAAGAGTAACGTTGAAGATGTACATACCGTTGTTCAATCCTTCTAAGGAGTAGTCAGCGCTTCCATTCACCAAGTTGATGGTTGAAGTAGCAGCAACTTTTCCAGAAATATCGGTTACAACAACAACGGCTGTACCTTCACCATCGATGTTCAGGCTTACTTTGTCATTTGCAGGGTTAGGATATGCCATACCGTTTACGGTAGAAGCCTCATCCAAACCGATGCTGTTCGCATCAATGACACGAAGCACTAAAGCATTCGGCAAATCCGTACCAAAACCTGCTGCGAAATAAGTACCATCGCTTTCGACCGGAGATAGCGGTTGAGCATACCAATTGTAATTCCAAGTGTAATCAGTCTTGCTATCGAATCCTAGGTAAACTTCAAGATTAACCGTTTGAGCGCATGCTAAGTAGCGAACGTTGTCCTCTAAAACAACCGCTTGATCAAAAGCACCGTAAACCAATTCACCTTGTAAATCTGACGGATAGTAATAGAATCCTCCAGCTACTTGGGTTAAGGTGTTAAATCCAAAATTCGGATCATTTAAATCAGTGAAGTTGTCTTCCCACTTATACAATGTCAAGGCGATTTCTTCTCCATCTAAGGTGACACCTGAAGCAGCGTTAGTGGTTGCAGAGAAGTGCGCTCCTACGGCAGCAATACGGCTTGCGTTAGCATCTTTCAATACCGAACAAACGGAATAAGTCGCGTTGTTCGTTCCAGGTCGGTAGTGAGCATTAGGCGCAGCATTTCCTGTAGCAACATCTAATGCAGCAAACGAATACAAGGAATCCTGAATCACAAAATCGTACGACGCGCTGTTGTCCGAGGAATCATCGTCGGCTACACCACCACCCAGGGTAATGTTATACGCCAAGGTGTAACGTCCCATAGGATAGGTAGCTAATGAAAATGCGGGTAGGTTCATGGCTTGAGACGGCTCGATGTCGATGCTATCGCCAGGCGCTAAATTGATTCCTGAAACGGAATTATTGTAAACCACTGCACCTGAAGGGTTGGTAACCGTAGCAGTCAAGGTAATGCCCGCTTGCGATTGATTTCCATAATTGTAAATTCGAGTTCCTAAATCAAAACCGAATTCTGCTCCATTTTGAGCAAGATAGGATACAACACCACCGTTTTTCGGGATAAGGGTTGAAGATGCAGCCATCCCCGCATCGTTCGGATTTAAACCAATTTTATTCCCCATAAACATAACTACAGGACCGTTCGCCATTTCTTGAACGATGTTCATTCCATCAATAAAATCGAGCATCACTACTGGGATGGTTACCGTTGCCCCGTTTGCTCCAGGGCCCATGTTCAACCATTCTCCCGGGTTACGGTTTACAATGATTACCCCAACCGCTCCTGCGTTTTGAGCGTTTAAAGCTTTCGCTCCGAACTCGCAGGTGTTACGGAAAATAACCGCAATCTTTCCTGTTAGGTTATTAATAAGAGGATTACAACCCTCTTGAGAAATAGGGTTTCCTTGAGGATTGGTTCCAGGAGTCCCATCTTCCACCATCATTAAGGTATCTTCTACCCAAGTGTTAGGAACAGTAAAATCTGGGGTGCCCCAACCTCCTGCAGGGTCAGCCCAAGAAAAGGTGTAATTTCCTGCAATTGCACCGGGAGAAATTCCCTTAACGGCAATTTGGCCATGGGCCATAGCAAACACGAACAGTGCGCCGATTGATAGTAATAATTTTTTCATAATAAATTAGAATTAATGTAATGAGTCGAAAATTACAAAAAAATTCTAAAACAAGAAGAGCACGTTACTAATTATCTAAGAAAGAAAATCAGAATGTAAATGAGACCTGCTAAAAGCGCACTTACCGGGATGGTAAGAATCCATGCCCAAAGTAAATTCACCGTAACTCCCCATCGTACCGCGCTCAATCGTTTGGTGGCTCCAACTCCGATGATGGATCCCGTAATGGTATGGGTAGTTGAAACAGGAATACCAAAGTTGGAAACCGTGAACAAGGTCAATGCTCCAGCCGTTTCAGCGCATACACCCTCCAAAGGAGTTACCTTGGTAATTTTTGACCCCATGGTTTTTACAATTTTCCAACCACCCATGAGGGTTCCTAGACCAATCATCAGATAGCATCCAAAGGCAATCCAAATAGGCATAGTTTCGGAATGTACCTTTGTTTTAATCTTGTAGTCGCTTTTCAATTCACCGTTTGGATTTACCACACTGCTGAACAGCGATGCCTTTCCATATTCAGTATTTAATTCCTTGCCTTTGAAAATGACTTCTTTTGACTGGGCGTCGCATAAATCTTTACCATTCATGTACACCTCTAATTTGACCAAAGAAGTGTCTATGGCCTCGTAGCTAGGTACATTGCTTTTGTTTTTTGCGATTAATTCTTCGGATTCATTGTAGATAACCTCTCCTTGGCCGTTCACAATTTCATGATGATTGACATAGTACAGTGTAGAATCAATCACCGCGTATTCAGGTTTAAATTTTTCCAATTTCCCCTTTGAATTGTGATATTCTATTTGAACCAGTTCTGTGATGGCAAATTGCCGGCTAATGTTGTTTTCTTTACCTTCCTTTCGTGCGGTGTTTCCGTAAACTAATAGCGCTGCACATATAATCCCCATGACCTTTTGAGAATCAGCGCCACCATGGCCAAGGGAAAAAGCGGCGGAAGAGAGTAATTGCAGTTTTTTGTGCATTTCAGCTTCCCGCATGGCGGATGGGCGATTTCGATAGGCAATGTAATGATAGGTATACACCAAAATGAACATTCCAATCATTCCAGCAACGATGTACAACATAATGATTTTCACATCCATATATTCTACCATATACAAAATTCCAAATATGGTCAACGTCGAAAGCAGGGCAATGACCAACATCTTATTCCAAAAATTGCGGGCTATGGTTGCAACGGTAATCATGTAAGAAATAAATCCTCCAATGATCGGGGCGAGAAAAATGAACAAGATAATGGTTAAAATTTCTTTCCCTGCAATTACACCGAATCCTTCGGAAAGGGAACCCGTTTGCATGGTTACATGCGTTACCGCCGCGCCAGCAAAGCCCCCAATCAATGTGTGAGAGGAAGAAGAAGGGATACCTAACCACCACGTGAGAAGGTTCCACACGGTGGCAGCCACCAAACCGGCGAATATAACCCAAAGATCAATGGCTGAATTATCCACGGTTTTGGCGACGGTATTTCCTACGCTCATATCGAAAACCCAATAGGCAACGATGTTAAAAAATGCCGCCCAAATAACTGCTTGAAACGGAGTAAGGACTTTCGTTGACACCACGGTGGCAATGGAATTTGCCGCGTCGTGAAATCCATTGACCAAATCGAACAACAGTGCGATTACAATAACAACGATGAGGAGCGTAAACATCTGTAGTTAAGCAAATTTTACCACAATAGATTCGATCACGTTACCTGCATCTTCGCATTTATCGGTAGCCGCTTCTAAAACCATGTAAAGCTCGCGACGTTTGATGAGTTCTTTTGCATCAACATCAGACTCGAAAAGTCGCTCTATGCATGTGTCAAAAACTGCATCGGCTGCGTTTTCTGCCGTGTTAATTTTAATGATGCAATCAATGATTTTCTGCGTGTTTTTCAGGTTTCGCAATTCCATTACCGCTTGTTTGAGCGCTAAAACTCCTTCTAGGATTAGTTTCGCACTTTTCTGAATCCCATCGTCGGCTAATGGATCGAGTTTGTAAAAGTTGATTTTTTTTCCGGATGCGTATATGTAGTCAGCAACATCATCCAATGCACTTGCCAGACTGTGGATGTCCTCACGATCAAATGGCGTAATGAAATTCTTACCTAACTCCACGAAAATGGTGTGTGTAATCGCATCGTTTTCATGTTCGATATCCTTCATTTGATGAATGATAATTTGCCGCTTATTGTAGTCGGCTTCATGCACCACCTCTACTAACAGCTCAGCAATGCGACGAATGTTGTCACTCGCTTTTTCAAAAAGATCGTAAAACACTTTATCCTTAGGGAGGAAATAACTCAAAATGCCAGCCATGGTCGTAAAAATTTCCTCAAAAATAGAAATGTGGTATCTAAAACGGATGCCCTAAGGCGCATTGTTAATGTAATGGTAATATTGCGAGGATTTAAATTCAAAGCGAATCCGCAAATTCAGCGTTTATGCACAGAAACATAAAAAGGTATAACCCTCAAATGTTACCAAATTGTTACCAAACTTATGTTTACGTTAAACTGATGTAAACTAGATATTAATTGAATGTTATGTGTCTAGCTTTGACCTCAATTTAGTCGAGGCATGAAAAATACTCTCTTGGTTGTTGCTGTATCGTTGAGTTGGTTAATTCTTGCTCAAACGGTTAAAGACTCTTCAAAATTGTTGGCGGTTGAACCGCAGAAGAAATGGTTTGAAAAGGTTCAGATAAGGGGATACCTTCAGGTTCGTTATAACGGATTGTTCCAAACGAATGATGATTTGTCTTGTGAACAATGCGATAAAAGTTGGGGAGGCGACAATGATTTTTTCATTCGGCGAATGCGGTTAATTTTCTTCGGACAACTTAGTCCGAGAGTCTATTTTTACATTCAACCGGATTTTGCAAGTGCACCTTCATCGAGTAGCTTGCATTTTGGTCAGTTGCGAGATGCTTACTTCGATATAGGAATAGATCGAGATAATGCGTTTCGATTGAGAATTGGTCAATCGAAAGTTCCTTTTGGATTCGAAAACATGCAGTCCTCTCAAAATCGGCTGCCCTTGGATCGTGCCGATGCATTCAATAGCGCGGTTACCAATGAACGTGATTTAGGAGTGTTTTTCTATTGGGCCCCTCCTCGCATCCGAAAGTTGTTTTCTTCGTTGGTGAACGATGGTTTAAAAGGCTCAGGAGATTACGGTGTTGTGGGTTTTGGATTGTATAATGGTCAAACCGCAAATCGCCCGGAATCCAACTCCAATAAACACGTGGTTGTAAGAGCATCTTATCCCCTACAATGGAAAAACCAGATTATTGAGACGGGTATTCAGGCATACAAAGGAAAATTTTCGCTTCTTACTACTTCTTCCGGAGTTGGAACAATCGATGATAAATTGTATACCGATGAGCGCATCGGCGCTACGTTGGTTCTGTATCCAAAGCCTTTCGGTATTTTAGCAGAATACAACATTGGTCGAGGTCCAGAATACGATAAATGGAGCAATTCTGTGGTTACGAGTCCGTTAAAAGGGGGGTATATTACGGCTTCCTATAAATTCGATTTCAAGGGACAAACGCTCATCCCATTTTCTCGATATCAATATTATGACGGAGGGAAGAAACACGAGTTAGATGCCCGTAGTTATGAAGTAGAGGAACTGGAAATTGGTGCGGAATGGCAACCTAACAAGAATTTCGAGTTAGTTCTTATGTATACTATGTCTGCTCGGCGTTTTGAAGATTCGGATAATCCATATAATTTTCAGCGCGGTAATTTGTTGAGAATTCAGGCCCAGTTAAATTTCTGATAGGGACAAAAAAAAGGCGATGAATCATCGCCCTTTTTACTTTATTCGGTTAGAAATAATTATACCGCTTTTGCAAATTTCACTCCAACAACTCCCCAATCAATCACATTAAAAAAAGCGTTGATGTAATCGGGTCGACGGTTTTGGTAATTCAGGTAGTAGGCATGTTCCCAAACATCTAAACCTAAAATCGGCGTTCCATTACATCCTTCTCCCATAAGCGGATTGTCTTGGTTGGCCGTTGAACAAACTTCCAATTTACCGTTGGTCACACATAGCCATGCCCATCCGGATCCAAAACGAGTTGTAGCAGCTTTCGAAAAAGCCTCTTTGAAGCCTTCGAAGGAACCAAAATCCCGAACGATGGCCTCGGACAATGCGCCTGTGGGTTCTCCGCCTCCGTTAGGGCTCATTATTTCCCAAAATAAATTGTGGTTCCAATAACCGCCTCCGTTGTTGCGAACCGCCGGTTTGTCCGAACAATTTTTTAAAATCTCTTCAATGCTTGCATGTTCCAGCGCCGTTCCAGCGATAGCGTTATTCAAATTCGTGGTATAAGCTTGGTGGTGCTTGGAATGGTGAATTTCCATCGTACGAGCATCAATGTGGGGTTCCAATGCACTGTAGGCATAAGCTAATGTTGGTAATTCAAAGGCCATGTTTTGATTTTTAAATGTTTTCTACAAAAATAAGCATAGCATTTGTTTTCACACTCCTTTTGTACCTTTAACCTAAAAAAGAATGTTCAAATTCAGGTTCTTTACCCTTTCATTTTTGCCATTTTTCCTTTTTTTTAGTCAAGTAAGGGTGGAATTGACCATCCATGGTGTGCCGGTAACCTTGAATCAATGGTATAAACAGTCGTTCGGGGATTCCGTATATATGAATGAATTGAAGTTTTACATGGTTCTACCAAACGATTCACTCGTTCTTGTTGATGCTTCCGAACAAGAATCCTTGCATTTACCTTATTTTCCCCACGACGATGAAACCGTTTTGTTGCGCATCGGCATGGACAGCGTTATGAATACATCTGGTAGGCTGGACGGACCATATGACCCGCTACTGGGTATGTATTGGGCTTGGAATACGGGGTACACCCAACTGAAATGCAAGGGGATAGTATGCCGTGACGGAAAACAATATCCTTTCGAATACCATTTGGGGGGGTACCGTTTTCCGTATGCAACCAGCATTCAAACTTGGGTGCGTTTTAAGGAAGGCCAAACGTTGTTCATCCATCTTGAACGGTTTTTATCCAATTTACCGGTTCAAACCCAACCTAAAATCATGCTTCCTGGGCCCATGGCGCATCAATTATTCTTAAAGTTTACGGAAGGAATGCAATGAAAACAGCGCTTTTAATCGTTTTAAGCCTTGGTTTGTGCGCCCTTGCGTTGGTGGATCCAAAACAAGAGGTCGATTTTTTTGTGCCACAAGGCTGGCCTAAACCGCATTACAATTTTGAAAACAATCCTGTATCAAACGAAGGATTTGAATTGGGGAGAAGTTTGTTTTACGACCCTATTCTTTCGAAAGACTCCACGGTTTCTTGTGCTTCTTGTCATTTGCAGTTCACCGCATTTGCCCATGTGGATCACCCTACAAGTCATGGGGTAGATTCGAGGGTAGGAAAACGCAACGCCCCTGGCTTAATGAACTTAGCCTGGACCCCCTATTTTCATTGGGATGGAGGGGTTCTCAGTTTGAACGGTCAGGCCGTGAATCCAATAACTCATCCCGATGAAATGGGATCGGATTTAGGAACAGTGTTGTATAAACTTAAGCGCCAGAAAGAGTATGTAGCGGCATTTAAAAAAGTATTTGGTATAGAGGACATCAAAACACAACATGTACTTAAGGCTCTAGCCCAATTCACCGTTTCCTTGGTTTCTTGTAATAGTAAATACGACCTAATGAAGCGAAACGAAGTAGAATTTAATGAGCAAGAGAAAAAAGGATACGCGCTGTTTCAACAACATTGCAATCAATGCCACAAAGAACCGCTGTTTACCAATTTTGAATTCAAGGCGAACGGCATTGGCGCGAATACAACGCTCGTTGATTCGGGCAGGGCCAACATTACAGGAAAGGAAAAAGATGCTTTTTTGTTCCGCGTTCCCTCCCTGCGCAACGTGGAATACAGTTTTCCGTACATGCACGACGGCCGATTTAACAAACTCAAGGAGGTTGTGGGACACTATGCTCAACCTGCCGATTGGAATTTTCCCATAAGTTCGGAGCTTCAGAAAAAAAAATATCAACTGAATTCGGATCAACAGAAAGACCTTCTCGCATTCTTAAAAACCCTTACTGATAAAGGTTTTTTGTTTAATCCTCTCTTTGGCTATTCCTCCCTTGTGAAATAAATGTTTAACTTTTTTTAATAAACATTAAACATTATTTAGAATTCATTGTTTTTCAATAGATTACTAACGGAGTATCCTGAAAATCCGTCAACAGAGTAGGGGCCATTAAAACTTTATGTTATGTTTTTATCTATTACTGCATCGAATTTATTCGACGCCAGCCAAGGGCTAGGAATCAACCAAGCCACGGCTTTTACCTTTTTCGTGGGAACCATGGCCATGATGGCGGCTTCCGCATTTTTCTTTTTTGAAATCAGAAACGTAAGTGAGAAGTGGAGAACTTCCGTTCTGGTTTCCGGTCTAATCACGTTTATTGCAGCAGTGCACTACTACTACATGCGTGATTATTTTACACAAACAGGTACTTCACCAACCTTCTTCCGCTACGTGGATTGGTTGTTGACCGTTCCGTTGATGTGCGTAGAGTTTTATTTAATTACCAAAAAGGCAGGAGCTAAGCCTGCGTTGCTGTGGAAATTGATTTTGGCGTCAGTCGTTATGTTGGTAACCGGTTTCTTCGGCGAAGCTACCGACCGTGACAACAGCGTATTGTGGGGAGTTCTTTCCGGTGCTGCTTATTTTTACATTGCCTACCTAGTTTGGTTCGGCGAAGTAAAAACGTTAGCACAAACGGCAGGTCCTTCGGTCGCAAAAGCCACTCGAATCCTTGCTTGGTTTGTTTTAGTTGGTTGGGCGATCTATCCGTTAGGATATATTATCGGTACTCCAGGAGGTCTTTTTGGTGCTTTTGGAAGCGAAATGAACAATCCGTGGATGGACGTTGTTTACAACATCGGAGACGCGGTTAATAAAATTGGTTTTGGATTGGTAATTTACACGTTAGCAAAGTCTGATTCAAATCAATAGTTTCATAATAGTTAGGTTTGGTTAAGGGGGAGCAATCCCCCTTTTCCAGTTTTATATATTAAATTTTTCTAACTTTGATTAAATTTATTTATATCCTTTCGCATGAAAACGAACCTGATGTTCATTTGCTTAACTGTTTTCGGAAGCCTTCAAGCCCAATTGAATCCCGCCATTACCTCTTGGCTCATCAATACGGACGGAACCACCGGTAGACATTACGTTCAAGGAAACTCTACCCCCATCATAGACGCCGATTTAGCGAATGTACAACAAGTTCAATATTCCGCAAATTGGGCATACGTTTTCGCAACAGGGGTCCCATCATATATTACCGGTCCGTTCATGGACGGCAATCCTTCGCTTACCACCAATCAAAACGCAATTTTCAAAATCTCGTTAAACCCTAGCCCAAATGCAGGGGCAAGCACGGCAACCTCAGGGGGTAATATCGGTATTTTTATTAATGGAACTGCGATGTTTGATTACCGAGACGGTGTAGCATGGAATACCTCCACCAATTCTCTATGCGGTGGACCAGGAAATCCGCCTTGCCCAGGAGGTCCCGGTGCTGCAATGTCCTGGAACCGTGATGCCGTTGTGGCGGAAAAGGCCGGTTTTGATTGCTCTAAAGGCCATCCCGCCATGGGAAATTACCATCATCACCAAAATCCAAGTGCTTTTGATCTCGATCTTTCCGTTATTTCCAATGTTTGCACCCTTTACGATGCGGAAGGGTTGTACGCCATCGATTCCAATGTGCATTCTCCGCTGATTGGATTCGCCTACGACGGGTATCCTGTTTATGGGGCATATGGTTACCGAAATGCCGACGGTTCCGGTGGAATTACCCGCATTAAATCAGGGTATCAGTTGCGAAATATTGCCGTAAGAACGGTATGGGCCGATGGTACCGACGTTCCGGACGGACCCGCTGTTTCTGCAACCTATCCCTTAGGTTACTTTCGTGAAGATTACGAGTTCCTTTCCCATGCCGGACAAGAAGATTATTTGGACGTGCATAACGGACGGTTTTGTGTTACTCCGGAATACCCGAATGGAATGTACTGTTATTTCGCAACTGTGGAAGCTGATTGGAATTCGGCTTATCCCTACTTAATCGGACCAACGTATTACGGAGTTGTAACGGGAGCAAAGGTGAATTCTGTGACCGAATCCACCACGGTCTATAATCCGGCCAACGGATTAGCGGAAAATGCCATCGGCGATGTGCGTGTTTTTCCCAACCCGAGCAACGATTTATTCATTGTACAGGCTATTGGTTTGGTTACGTCCAATCTTGAATTAACCTTGACGGATGTTCACGGAAAAACCATCGAAACCCAGGTGATTTTGCCGGGTTCTACCATGGCCTTTTTTGACGTGAGCACCCTCTATGCTGGTACCTATTTTATTTCTTACACCGACGCAAAAGGTAAGCAAAGCAAAAAAATTACCGTTCAATAATTGTTTCCGTTAGCGCCTTGCTTTTCGTAATTTTACGGCATGCAAGAACGCCCTATATCCGATTGGTTGCCCTTATCGCTTAAAGAAGCTGAAAAGCGAGGGTGGGATGCCTTTGATGTGATCCTCGTTTCCGGAGATGCCTACGTCGATCACCCCTCTTTTGGCACTGCCGTTATTGGACGAATCATTGAAGATGAGGGTTTCCGTATTGGCATCATTGCCCAACCGAATTGGCGGGATGATTTAAGAGATTTCAAGAAGTTAGGTAAGCCCAAGTATTTCTTTGGAGTCACTTCGGGTTGCATGGATTCCATGGTGAACCATTACACTGCGGGAAAACGGCTGCGTTCAACGGACGCATATACCCCGGGAGGTGCTGCGGGTTTTCGTCCCGATTATGCCGCAACGGTGTATACTAACATCTTAAAAGACCTATTTCCCGATGTGCCGGTCTTGCTCGGAGGAATTGAAGCATCCCTTCGCAGGGTCACCCATTACGATTATTGGGCCGATAAACTTTTTCCTTCCATTCTTGTAGACAGTAAAGCGGATGCCTTGGTCTATGGAATGGGTGAACAGCCGCTGCGCGCTTTTCTTAAGTTGCTTAAAAAAGGCGTTCCCTTCAACCAAATTCGAACCTTACCTCAAATTGCATACGTCCATCCTAAATCCGAAGAAGTTTTAAAAAACAAACATTGGGAAACCGTTTCTTTGGCGAGCCATGAGGAATGCTTGAAGGACAAAGTGGCCTATGCGGCCAATTTCAAAATCGTCGAGGTTGAAAGCAATAAATTAAGCGCCAACCGGATTCTTCAAGAAGTAGGTGAGGAGCGTTTGGTCGTAAACCCTCCTTATCCAACGATGACGGAAAATGAAATTGATGCCTCCTTTGAATTACCCTATACGCGTTTACCGCATCCTAAGTATAAAAAACGAGGTACGATTCCCGCATACGAAATGATCAAGTTCTCCTTGAACATTCACCGAGGATGCTTTGGTGGGTGCAGCTTTTGCACGATTTCGGCCCACCAAGGAAAATTCATTGCCTCGCGCAGCGAAGGATCCATCATGAAGGAATTGGAAGCAATTGCTGCGCATCCCGAATTCAAAGGGTATTTGTCTGACGTGGGTGGACCATCGGCTAACATGTATAAGATGAAAGGGAAGGACGAAAGCATTTGTGCCAGGTGTGTAGCCCCAAGTTGCATTCATCCCGTGATTTGTAATAATTTGGATACTTCGCACAAACCCATGACGGAACTTTACCGAAAAATCGATGCTCATCCGAAAATCAAAAAAGCCTTTGTGGGATCTGGAATTCGCTACGACTTACTGGTCGACGACTTCAATAAGAACAACGAAGACGGCAACCACGACGAGTACCTAGAGCAAGTGGTAACACGTCACGTGAGCGGCCGTTTAAAGGTTGCGCCGGAACACACTGCCGACAACACCTTGCGCATGATGCGGAAGCCATCATTTAAGTATTTTCACAAATTCAAGGAAAAGTACGAGGCGATATCTGCCAAACATCAGTTAAATCAACCCTTGATACCCTATTTTATTTCCTCGCATCCGGGCTGTGAAGAAACGGATATGGCCGAACTAGCCGCGGAAACCAAGGACATGGGGTTTAAATTGGAGCAAGTACAGGATTTTACCCCAACGCCCATGACCGTGGCCGAAGTAATTTATTATACCGGCTTGCATCCCTATACCTTGAAACCGGTCTTCACGGCAAAATCTCCGGAGGAAAAGAAAAACCAAAACCGCTATTTTTTCTGGTACAAACGCGAAAACCAAGAATGGATTTCGAGCCGATTGAAGCGCGCAGGAAGAGCTGATTTAAGCAATAAATTGGTTGAAACTACCCATCAAAAACAGTTGCCGCCTTGGTTGGCTAAGCGAAGAGGGAAATAGCATTGTTTGTCCCGGTTGCGGGTTGAAACCCGCAACCGGGAGAGACTGATTTTTTTCTTACCACTTAAGAAATGTACGTGATTGATTTAACCCTTCAATCTTTAAAAAGTAAATTCCAATTTCTAAATTTTGCACATCTATTTTCTCAACGGCTGCGGTAATTGTTCCATCGGAAACCAAACGGCCCAGTTCGTCCATCACCGTATATTTTTTACCAATAAGTTCAATCGAAGTTGTAATGGTTAATACCTGATGGGTGGGGTTCGGAGAGATTTGAAAAGCTTCGGGTAGTTCTTCCATCCCTACACCACTTAATTCAATAGAGTAAACCCCGTCTTTTCTAATCCATATGATTCGATTACTTAATGCATCAAAATAGGCAGCATGAGAACCAATATCATTTATGTTCGAGGTTTGCGGTGCATTGCCATTGATTGTTAAAGGCAAGAAACCGTTATCTATGCCAACTCTATATCGATATACATTGGAATTAAAATTGGGAACGACTTGTGGATTATAAACAGGTGATGGAATATAGCCTCCAATGAGGTAATAAATATTATTCACATAATCATAAGCTAGGTCTCCTTCCTGTTGAATTGAAGGGTCATTTGTGGGTAATATCTGCGTAAATGTGTTGGTCGAATAATTGTACTTCCACAAGTCTTTTAACCAACACCATGTACCTACATCTGATGCCCAAGGGCTTCCTAAATTACAAGATGGTTCGGTTTGATTCCCACTGCAGTTTCCTTGTCCAGATAAAAAGTGAATCTCATTACTTCCTGGTGATCCTAGAACAGGGGCAACACTTGTTCTTTTTGTTGGAACAGTGCTACTACAATTAACATCATTTGGTAGAATTTCCGTCCATGAATTTCCTCCGTTTTCCCATACTGCGTTTTTTGCGGTCATAAAACCGTAGCCACCAATGAAACTAATAGAATTATTCGTTTCATTGTAAAAGTATTGTGCACCGAAATACTCGAAGTCTGATGCACCTGTACCAAAATTAGTCCATGAACCCCCATTCGTTGAAACACTTGAAACTTGCTCCCTACCTGTTTTTGCGGCTATAATTCGGTCTAAAATCGGATCATAAGTGAAAGCATAAAGTTCTGAAGGATCATTTGTAGTGATTATTTGACTAACGCTATTATTTTGTAAGTTAAACTCATACAAAGTTGAGGAAACTTGATCCTTCCTTAAAGAATAGATCTTGTTAGTTATTCGATTATAAGCCGAGGTTGATAAATTGAGCAAAGAGCCGTCGTAATTCGAGTTTGGGATTAATAATTGCCATGTTTGTGCATTAAATTGAGAAAGCAATAATACAATAAAACTCAGTAGTAGAATTCTTGTTTTCATAGGATATACGTTAAAATTTACGCAAAAATACACTATTAAAAGAACTCGTCCAAATAGAGTACTAAAAAATAGAAAACTTGTCCACTTTTGCAGTATGCCTGTGGATGAATTTGAACCCGATTACCTTTGGATTGCTCAGCGGTTAAAACAATTGAGGAAAGAAAAGGGGTTCAATAACTATGAACACTTTGCCTATGAATTGGGCATGAGCCGTTCCGCTTATTGGCGCATTGAAAAAGGGGCCAATTTTGAAATACGTACCCTGCTGAGAATGTGCAAACTATTAGGCATTACCCTGCAGGATTTTTTTACCCTTACTCCGGATCAAGCATCAGATGTTTAGTCTTCCCCGGGTGCGGGATTCAACCCGCACCCGGAAGACTTTAAACCCTAACCACCGACCTTGCTTGGATCTTGTTTCGAACCCCATCCCACAAATGCATGCGCATCTTGAGGGCGTGTTCCGCCACTAGGGTAGCTTCTTCCCATTTTTGCGCATCGTTTTCGCACACTTCCTCCATGAGGCGTATGGATAGGGGGCCGTGGTCGTCGCCGTCCACTTCAATGTGGCGTTCTAGGTAATAGAGAAAACCGTTCATCCGCTCTGGCGCTTCAGCTTTTAATTCCTTGACGATTTCTAGGAACATGTCCGGAATTAAATCCTCCCTGCCGAAGGTAAACAACGACGCAATCTCGTGGATTTTTCCACGGTGAATTACCTCAAAGGTATAGCGAACAAAGGACTTGGTTTCTTCCGCAATTTGGCAAAAGTTCAAGGCTTCGTTGACGGAAACATTTGCGCGAATGCGCTGGGTAAATTGCTGCATTTCTTTGCCGTTCGCGCCTAAAGCATCCATGGCATTCAAATACATTTCAAAATGGCTCATCGTGCTACCCGCTGCATCCACATCGCTTTCTTCTCCCACCACGATTTCGTTGATGAAGCGTCGGGTTTCGGCATTTTTCGTCGGATACCAAGGAACTTGAACGCACGTTAAATGTTGCTGCAAGGTTTTAAGCAAACTCATAAAATCCCACACTGCAAAAACGTGTTCTTCGGTAAAAGCGCAAAGGTCTTCCAAGGAAGCAATTTCAGAATAAACAGGATGCGCAAGGAGTTCCTTTCTAAGAGGTTCTATGCGGCTTTTGAGTTGATTAAGGGCCATGTGAAACGTTAATTGATCTTAATTCCAAGTTCGTTCAATTGAGCGGTTTCCAAAGCCGAAGGAGCGTCAATCATGGTGTCTCGACCGCTGTTGTTCTTAGGAAAGGCGATGTAATCACGGATTGATTCTTCTCCGGACATGGTGGCCACTAAGCGGTCCAAACCAAAGGCTAAACCGCCATGAGGTGGGGCTCCGTATTCAAACGCACCCATTAAAAAACCAAATTGTTCTTGGGCTTGTTCCGGTGTAAAACCCAGCAATGAAAACATTTTCTCCTGCAATCCTCGCTCATGGATACGTATCGATCCTCCTCCTAATTCCACTCCGTTCATGGCCAGGTCATACGCATTGGCCCGAATGGCGCCTGGGTTACTATCCATCAACTGGACATCTTCTGCCTTCGGCGATGTGAAGGGGTGATGCATGGCAAAGTACCTACCGGATTCTTCGTCCTTTTCCAGCAAGGGAAAATCCAGCACCCAGAGAGGGCAAAATTCCCCCGTGTTTCGGATTCCCTGCTGCTGGGCAACGTGCAAGCGAAGTTCGTTCATTTGTTTTTGGGTTTTGGCTAAGTCACCGCTCAATACCAATAACAAATCACCTGATGGAATGTTGTGTTCTTTTGCCAGAGCCTTGAAATCTTCTTCCGTATAAAATTTATCGACCGAAGATTTTACCGTTCCGTCGGTGTTGTATTTTACATAGACCATCCCCTTTGCACCAATTTGCGGTCGTTTGACCCATTCCGTCAGTTCATCCAGTTGCTTTCGGGTATATTCCGAAGCACCGGGTACGGTAATTCCGATGACCGCCTCTGCGGAGTCAAAAATGGCGAATCCTTTACCTTTCAACGCGTTGAGGTACTGAAATTTCATACCGAATCTCAGGTCCGGTTTGTCCGAACCGTAGGTGTGTATCGCCTCGGCATAGGTCATGCGAGGAAAAGGTTCATCAAAGGTTATTCCTTTGATTTCAGCAAATAAATGCTTGATCAAGCCTTCAAATACATTCAATACATCTTCTTGTTCTACAAAGGACATTTCGCAGTCAATTTGCGTAAACTCCGGTTGGCGGTCGGCCCGCAAATCTTCGTCTCGAAAGCATTTGACAATTTGATAGTATCGGTCGATACCTGAAACCATTAAGAGTTGTTTAAAGGTTTGAGGGGATTGGGGCAAGGCGTAAAACTGCCCAGGGTTCATACGGCTTGGCACCACAAAATCCCGCGCTCCCTCGGGAGTTGATTTGATTAATACCGGGGTTTCCACATCCATAAACCCCAAACTATCCAAATATTTTCGCGTTTCGAGGGCCACCTTGTTCCTCAGGATGAGTTTTTGCTGTACAGGGTTTCTGCGCAAGTCCAAGTAGCGGTATTGCATGCGCAGTTCATCGCCTCCGTCGGTTTGGTCTTCGATGGTAAACGGAGGAGTTTTAGAGGCGTTCAATACCTTGAATTCGGTGACATCAATTTCAATTTCTCCTGTGGGGATATTCGCATTTTTACTGGAGCGCTCGATCACGGTTCCTGTGGCTTGAACCACAAATTCCCTTCCGAGTTTTCGGGCTTCTAAACACAGTGGAGCGTTTTTGTCCATGTTAAAAGCAAGTTGGGTAATTCCGTAACGGTCCCTTAAATCGACGAAGGTCATTCCCCCTAAATCCCTTGATTTTTGCACCCAACCGCTAAGCGTGACGGACTTTCCTAAGTGCTCTGTTCGCAGTTCCCCGCAGGTATTTGTTCTGAACATTTTTTTTCCACAAAGTTAATCAACAAATACCTAAAAATTTTGATAACTGAAAAGTGCTTGTTCAATAATTTGTTCAAAATATTGGACGTGAATGGATAAATATTCATTTATCAGAATCGTTTAAGTGCTTAATTATTAAATTGTTGTAAACTTAAGATTATGATACACCTGGCAAAAGCCCCTGGAATGGAAAGCTTTTTTATTGTTATTGGGGTTTTGGTTTTAATTTTTGGAATTGCCTACTTTATCAGCAGCCGCAATAAGGAAGATTAAAATTTGAGAATTTCCATGCATTGTTGCGCCAAAGAAAAAAACACGACAGAGCTCAACCTTGAATCCGAATAAATAAATTGGATTTCTTCGGTTTTTTTTTGGTTGCTTGAACGAAGGATGCTGGTAATTTCCCCTTGTGGGTCATAGTTTATAGCTATTTCATCCAATTGTTGTTCAAAACGTACTTCAATTCCGATAAGACGATTTTCTTGATAACGGTAGGTTTTAAAGGTTGTATCAAGGTTGGGGTAGGCAACTTGAACCACGGTACTGTCTAAATTTTCAGGGTCCTTGTTACAGCGCGACGTTTTAAATAGGTTTCCGTTTTTATAATACTCTTGGATTTCCCATGTTCCATTTTGCATCTGTAAACGATGAATTTCAACCTCGTTGGCCAGCATGATTTCACCGTTATGGAGCCCGATGTAATGCATTTCCTCACGAAATCCGACTTTGGGATATTGAAAGTTAATTTGGTTGAATCCGTAACGGTCGGATTTTATTTCTTCGTGTAATTGTCCTGATTGGTTATATTGAAAGTTAAACTTCACCGAATCTGCCCAAGAAGCATATGGGCGGTATTGAATGATATAGGTGGTTCTTCCCTCTCGATCGAATTCAAGTTTTAAATGCCCCGTTGTTTTATGAAACACCCCCTTACCATAACGGACATAATAGGTTCCGCGCATGGAGTCGATTCCATGTTTTTTGATAGTATTTGGGGAGAAGACGTATTGATTCTTCAACCAGGCCTCTGGATTTTCGATCCATTGTGCCCGGATCATTGAAATGAATCCCAACGCTCCAAATACAATTAAGCTAAGTTGGTGAGTAAGGCGGACCAACTGCAATGGGTATGTAAATATGCGGGCAAAGTTTCAATAGCAATGCGCTCCTGAATCATGGTGTCGCGGTTCCGAATGGTTACCGTTTGATTTTCCAACGTTTCGTGGTCAACGGTAATGGCGAATGGGGTTCCAATGGCATCTTGTCGCCGGTAGCGTTTCCCGATGGAATCTTTTTCATCATATTGGGTACTGAAGTCTAAGCGAAGCATTTGAAGGATTTCTTGCGCTTTTTCTGGTAACCCGTCTTTTTTTACCAAGGGGAGTACGGCAAGTTTATAGGGAGCCAAAGCTGCAGGAATTTTGAGCACCGTTCGTTCGCTTCCATCCTCCAGTTTTTCCTCTTGGTAGGCCGCAGTTAATACCGATAAAAACAAACGGTCCAAACCAACCGAAGTTTCAATTACATACGGAACATAACTTTCGTTGGTCGCTGGATCGAAGTACTGCAATTTTTTACCCGAATGTGCTTCATGTTGCTTTAAATCGAAATCGGTTCTTGAATGAATTCCTTCCAATTCCTTAAACCCCATGGGAAAATTAAATTCTATGTCGCAAGCTGCATTGGCGTAATGAGCCAATTTGATGTGGTCGTGAAAACGGTAATTGCCCTCTCCCATGCCTAAATTGAGGTGCCATTTTTTTCTCGCTTCTTTCCAGTGATCGTACCAGGTTAATTCTTCTCCGGGTTTGACAAAGAACTGCATTTCCATTTGTTCGAATTCACGCATCCTAAAGATGAACTGTCGTGCCACGATTTCATTCCGAAAAGCTTTACCGATTTGTGCAATTCCAAAAGGAATTTTCATTCGACCAGATTTTTGGACGTTTAAAAAATTCACAAAAATTCCTTGCGCCGTTTCGGGTCTTAAGTATATCGTAGAAGCTTCTCCCGCTACAGAGCCTAATGAAGTGGAGAACATGAGGTTGAACTGACGAACCTCGGTCCAGTTTTTAGAACCTGAAATAGGACAGACAATCTCCAAGTCCAAAATCAGTTGCCTTAAATCTTCCAAATTACTTTCGTTCAGGGCCTTCTTCATGCGGTCGTGCACCTCGTTGATTTTCTCTTGGGTTCTTAATACGTTCGGATTGGTTGCTAAAAACTGGGTTCTGTCAAATGCGTCACCAAAACGCTTCTCACCCTTTTCAACTTCTTTTTGAATTTTTTGCTGTTGTTTTTCCAGATATTCCTCCAATAAGACGTCTGCACGATACCTTTTCTTCGTGTCTTTATTATCGATAAGTGGGTCGTTGAAGGCGTCCACGTGACCCGAAGCTTTCCAAGTAGTAGGGTGCATAAAAATAGCCGAATCAATGCCCACAATGTTGCTGTTCAGTTGGGTCATGGATTTCCACCAGTAGGTTTTAATGTTGTTCTTTAATTCAACCCCCAATTGGCCGTAGTCGTAGGTTGCGGCCAATCCGTCGTAAATTTCGGATGAAGGAAAAATAAATCCGTATTCTTTGCAATGCGATATGAGGTCCTTTAGTAAATCTTTTTGTTCCATGCCTCAAAGATAAAGTCAATTCTTACAAGGGAATTCTTTACCCTTGACATTTATTTACAACCAATTGTCAAGTACGCCGAATTGCTTAGTTTTGGGTATGAAATTGTATTTAAATGCTGAAACTTATATTGAAACCCACGATTTTTCTGATCTTTCCATAGGAGTTTCTTCCAATGGGGTAAAAGCCTGGTACTTGGATTCACCGAAGTTTACTCCTGTGATGGAAAACGGTTTTATTGGAAGCATTGACCTGGGTGGCGGGGTCAATTTTCGAAACATTCAGTTTAATCCGCACGGACATGGCACACACACCGAATCGTACGGTCACATTACACGCGAGATTTTGCCCGTGTCGAACTGTTTTAATGAATACCTTTTTCAAGCAAAACTTGTTACCATTGTTCCTGAAGTTCGTGGCGAAGATCGAATGATTACCGCAGCACAATTAATGAACGCAACTTTAAACGGACAAGTTGAAGCATTGGTTATTCGAACGCTTCCCAACGAAATCGACAAATTGAACATGGAATATTCCAACACTAATCCCCCTTTCATGGATCAATCCTGCGTGGAGGTGTTGAATGGCCTTGGGGTCAAACACTTGTTGGTCGATATTCCTTCCGTCGATAAGGAGGTTGACGGAGGGATTTTGGCTTTTCACCATGCTTTCTGGCAAGTCCCGGAAAATCCATTGGCCTATAAAACCATAACAGAATTAATTTTCGTGCCGAATCATTTGACGGACGGTGATTACCTCCTTGAATTACAGGTGGCTAATTTTGAGAATGATGCTGCACCTAGTCGCCCGCTATTATACCCAATAAAAAAGGAAGCCTAAGCTTCCTTCTATTGTAGTAGGCATAATGCCCTGGGAACTCATCAAAAAACAGGGGCTTCTATAACTAAATTGAGTGCGAAAACTTTTGACTAGAAAATTTCTGCCTCTCCAAGCAGTAACCCAATTTAAGAAGCCACCTGTATCTCTCCTTATTTCTGTTATCGAAGATAGTATATGATTCGAGTGAACCGCGGTGAAATGAATATTTCAGCCATTTCATTGAAAGAAAGTGCTGTTTTTATGATAATCACCCATGAACTAAGTAGTTCTACGTATACCCACTTGTGTAACTCTTTGTAATTTGTTCCGTAAACGGCTCGCGAACAAGCTGCTTTATTGATCAATGACGCATCTTTGTTTCAGAAAACAACGACAACCATTTAAAAACAAATACTATGAAAACAGCTTTTTTAACCTTCGCTTTCTTCCTTGGACTCACCGTTAATACTTTTGCGGGCAATGAAGTACCTTACCGTATGGATGACGACAAAATTCAAATCAGTTGTAACGCATCCAAAGGCGACGCCTCGATTGTTTGGTCTGATACTCGTATCGAATTTATTGAGATTATTGCATCTAATGGGCAGTTCATGCCAACTATTCCTGTTTCAGACGCTAAATCGTTGCATATGAATGATTTGCTGAACGGAACCTATACGATTGTGTTTAAATCAGCTACGGAAGAGCTCTACACGCGAACCCTCGAAGTAAACCGATAAAATCTCCGGAAAGCTCCCTGTACTTTCCTTATTTCAGAAATCCCTAAACTGTTTTAGGGATTTTTTGTTTTAATTCATTTGGTGGTAATACCGCTTTTGTGGTATTTTTGCCTCAATTATTTAAAACAGTTCTAAATAAGATGATAACGGTTACCGACCAAGCTAAAAAGCAAGCGCTTCGTCTCATGGAGGATGAAGGAAAAGAAGGCTATTTTATTCGAGTGGGCGTTTCTGGAGGAGGATGTTCGGGTCTCATGTACCAACTTACCTTTGACAACCAAGAAGGGGAGCAAGATTCTTCGTTTGAAAACAACGGAATTAAAGTGGTGGTGGACCGCAAAAGTTACTTGTACCTCATCGGAACGACCCTGGATTTTTCCGGAGGACTGAATGGAAAAGGATTTGTTTTTAATAACCCCAACGCAGACCGAACATGCGGTTGCGGAGAATCTTTTTCCGTGTAGTTATGGCAGGATATACCGAAAACGAACTTGCGGAAGACCTCAACCAACAAGAGTACCGCTACGGCTTTGTAACTGATATTGCTTCCGATGTTGCGCCAGCAGGTTTAGATGAACAGGTGATTCGTTGGATCTCCGAAAAAAAGAAGGAGCCCCAGTGGTTGCTCGAATTTCGCTTGAAGGCTTTTGAGGTTTGGAAATCCATGCAGGAGCCAGAGTGGGCTCATGTGGCCTATCAAAAACCCGATTTTCAAGCGATATCTTATTACGCAGCCCCTAAGCAAAGTAAAAAATACGAGTCCTGGGACGATGTCGATCCCGAAATGAAAGAAACCATGAGCAAATTGGGGATTTCCTTGGAAGAACAACAACGGCTTACCGGTGTTGCCGTGGACTTTGTGATGGATTCGGTTTCAGTGGGCACTTCGTTTAAAGCCAAATTGGCGGAATTGGGCATTGTTTTTTGCTCCTTTTCTGAAGCAGTACAAGAGCACCCCGATTTAGTAAAAAAATACCTGGGTACCGTTGTTCCAATGACGGACAATTTTTATGCAGCACTGAACTCCGCGGTTTTCTCCGACGGTTCCTTTTGTTACATTCCTAAGGGAGTACGATGTCCAATGGAATTGTCTACCTATTTCCGCATCAATGCCGGGGGTACCGGTCAGTTTGAACGCACCTTGGTGGTGGCAGATGAGTCCTCCTATGTTTCGTATTTGGAAGGTTGTACCGCCCCTCAACGCGATGAAAACCAATTACACGCTGCCGTGGTGGAACTCGTTGCCCTCGACCAAGCAGAAATCAAATATTCAACCGTGCAAAATTGGTATCCGGGTGATAAAGAGGGGAAAGGCGGGGTCTTCAATTTTGTAACCAAACGAGGCATGTGCGCAACCCAAGCGAAAATTTCGTGGACACAAGTAGAAACCGGTTCGGCTGTTACTTGGAAATACCCCTCCTGCGTTTTGAAAGGCGACGGTTCTATCGGAGAGTTTTATTCCGTAGCGGTAACCAACAATTTTCAACAGGCCGATACCGGCACAAAAATGATCCACTTAGGGAAAAATACGAAGAGCACCATCATTTCTAAAGGAATTTCTGCAGGAAAGTCCCAAAACTCCTACCGTGGTTTAGTGCAAATTCATGCTCAAGCCGAAAATGCACGCAATTTTTCCCAATGTGATTCTTTGCTCATGGGCAGTGAATGTGGGGCTCACACCTTTCCGTACATCGAGTGTAAAAATGCAGGAGCGCAAATTGAACATGAAGCAACGACCTCTAAAATTGGTGAAGATCAGTTATTTTATTGCCAGCAAAGAGGTATTAGCGAAGAAAAGGCCATCAGCCTCATTGTGAACGGTTATTGCAAGGAGGTTCTGAATCAATTGCCCATGGAATTCGCAGTGGAGGCACAAAAGTTATTAAGTATCAGTTTAGAAGGAAGTGTAGGATAGAAGAACTTAAGTATATGTTAGAAATTAAAGCATTGCATGCCTCCATCAACGGCATAGAAATTTTAAAGGGACTAAACCTTACGGTTAGGGCAGGAGAAGTTCATGCCATCATGGGACCCAACGGCGCGGGGAAAAGTACCTTGGCGAGCGTTTTAGCGGGAAAAGAAGATTACGAGATTACCTCCGGCGAAATTGTTTTCGACGGTAAAGACTTATTGGAACTCTCGGTGGAAGAGCGGGCTCGCGAAGGCGTGTTTTTGGCCTTTCAATATCCTGTAGAAATACCCGGGGTTTCCAACGTGAATTTTCTAAAAACCGCCATGAATGAAATCCGTGAGCATCGAGGTTTACCGACGCTTTCGGCGAAGGAGTTTTTATCCTTAGTGAAAGAAAAATCAGCCTTGGTAGAATTGGACGCTTCCTTAGCCTCTCGTGCCGTAAATGAAGGGTTTTCCGGAGGTGAAAAAAAGCGTAATGAAATTTTTCAGATGGCCATGCTCGAACCCAAACTTGCCGTTCTCGACGAAACCGATTCCGGCCTTGACATCGATGCCCTTCGCATTGTAGCACAAGGAGTTAATACCTTAAAAACATCGGATAATGCGACCTTGGTCATTACTCATTATCAACGCTTGCTGGACTACATCGTTCCGGATTATGTCCACGTACTGTTCGACGGTAAGATTGTAAAAACGGGCGGGAAAGAATTGGCCTTGGAACTTGAGGAAAAAGGATACGATTGGATTAAGTCATGAGCGAGAATTTAGTGGCCTTTGAACACCAATTGGGTAAAACGAGTTTATCGATGCCCGAACTTCTTACCCTAGAAGCCAAGGAGGGAATTGCCCGTCAGGCGTCTTTTCCCACTACCCGGGACGAGCCTTGGAAATATACCCGCCTCGCAAGGGTTGCTGGTTTAACCGTAACCCCAATTGCCTTCAATGGTGCTCCGAACCCGTTGAAGGACATGGAAACAATTGATGTGATTTTTGAAAAGGGTACATGGTCCTGCTCCTCGGACGTGGAAGGTCTTACGCTTCAATCGGCCAATGAAATTTCCCCGGAGGCTTGGCAGGCTTGCACCACCAAAGGTCACGTACAGCACCTCAATACCCTAACGGCTCAAGGAGGCATTGGAATTACCGTTGCTGCAGGAATGTCCATCCAACAACCCATTCGCATCATTCATCGATGCAGCGGAGAACGCTTTGCTTTGGTGTTGCACCATCAAATTAAGGTGGAAGATCGTGCACAAGCGCACATTGAGTTGATTTTTGAAGGCGAAGCAGATCAGGCTTATTCCAATGTATTAACCGATTTTTTTGTCGGTAAGGAGGCCCAAGTGCATGTCGACAAATGGCAGAAGACCCAAGGTGCTCATTACGGTTTTTACAACGAACGAATCTATCAGCAACGTCAGAGTACCTTTCGCATGCAAACGTTAACTACCAATACCCATTTCACGCGAAATGACGTTGAGGTGTTTTCTCAAGGCGAAGCGGCACATACCCAACTTTACGGCGCCTTTTTTGGACGCGGCCAACAGTTAATTGATAACCACACCTATGTCCATCACATGGCACCTCACGGCACCTCCGATGAGAACTACAAAGGGGTTTTGTGGGATAAAGCAACCGGGGTGTTCATTGGAAAGGTAAAGGTGTACCAAGATGCGCAAAAAATCAACGCGTATCAGTCCAATAAAAATTTGCTCTTGTCGAGCGCTGCCTCCATGAATGCCAAACCGGAACTTGAAATTTATGCCGATGACGTGAAGTGTTCGCACGGGTCTACCACCGGGCAGCTCGATGCGCAAGCCCTTTTTTACCTGCAGGCCAGGGGCATTTCCAAAGCGAAAGCCACGGAAATGTTGGTCGGCGCCTTTTGCGCTGAAGTTTTTGAAGCAGTGCAATCGGAGTACATTCAAACGGCTATTGCCGAACATCTGACTTTGTAGAAAGTTCTTATTTTCGTGGAAACATTCTTACCATGAACCTACGTTGTTGTTCTATTGTTCTCCTTTTTTGCGTTTTTTCCCTCCAAGCACAGCACGATAAAGCTTTTGTGATCTATAATGCCAAAGGGAAAATAGTAAAGTACAAAGACCTCAAATCAAAAAGTTTAGCGGGAAATGTGGTGCTTTTTGGAGAATACCACGATAACCCGATTGTCCATTGGTTGCAGTTGGAATTAACCCAAGATGCCTTCGATCAACACGGGGTAAACTTGATGCTCGGATTTGAAATGTTTGAGCAAGACCAACAAGCCGTATTAAACCGCTACGTGCAGGGAGCATTTCCTGAGAAATCCTTAAAAGATTCCTTGCGTCTGTGGCCTAATTATGAAACCGATTATGCGCCATTAATCGAATTCGCTAAAACTAATAAGCTTCGATGCATTGCGGATAATATACAACGTAAATATGCCAGCCTTATGTTTAAGAAAGGACGTACTGCCTTTGATACGCTTTCCCCCGTCATCCGCAATCAAATGGCCGACCCCTTCTTTGAATTGGACACGAATCTTTCGCAGTACAAGGCATTGAAAGAAATGGCTTCCCACATGCCTTCGGGTGCTTCAGGAAGTTACATGGTAGAAAGCCAAGCCTTTAAAGACGCAACCATGGCTAAGTTCATTTTAGCGAATATGCAGTCCATGACCTTTTTCATGCATTACAACGGGGCGTATCATAGTGATTTCTATCAGGGTATCATGTGGTATTTGTTGAAGTCCAAACCGGATTTGCGCATCACCACGATTTCTACGGTAACGCAAGCTGATATCAATACCTTAGATAAAGAACACATAGGGAGGGCTGATTTTATCATTTGCGTTCCAGAGAATATGACGAAAACGCATTAATTACGTACTGTACAACTTCTGTTCATTGTGTGCTCATTTATTTTAAAAGTAAGAGGTTCCTGACAACCTAAGACAAGTTTGCCAATTTTTGGATGGTAGCAGGTATATTTCCCACGAATACCGTTTCTTGAAGTTGGTATATTCTCGATTGGATAGGGAAAACCTGGTCTTTTTGTGCAAATTGAAACCTTGACTTTCAATTTACACGATTTTTACATCGGTGCGCCTTATTTCATCCCTCGCTTCTTTTTGATGTTCTCGTAAGCGTCTTGGATTTGTTGGAATTTTTCCTTGGCTCCTTTTTCGTATTCGGGTCCTAATTGTGCTACCTTGTCCGGGTGAAACGCAACCGCCATCTTACGGTAAGCCTTCTTCACCTCATCATCGCTGGCACTGGCCTCAATGCCCAAGATTTTATAATCGGAATCCGCGCTGCGATAAAACATGTTCTTAAGGCTCTCGAACTCCAATGCGGGTACGCCCAACTTGTTCGCCAACTCTTGGATACTGCGAACTTCCGAATCATCGACATGGCCGTCGGATTTTGCGATGGAAAACAAGTAATGCACCAACTGTATGCGTGCCTCAATGGGGAGTCGAGCTCGAATGTCGGAGCAAATTTCGTTCACAGGGATGTTACCGCTGTCCAAAAAATGCTTCAACACTTGCAAGTGCTGGGTGGTGAATTGGTTGCCAAATTGGGCATTGAAAAAGCCTTTCACATAATCCAGCTCAACGCGTTTCACCGTTCCATCCGCTTTCATCACCACCGCGGACAAAGCCATCAGCATGGTAGGGAAGTCGTATTGGGTAGAGCGCTGACGGTAATAATCAAAACCCGTACTGCTGTATCCCGACGATTGGGCTGATGCAGTATTACCTCGGCTTATAAAGTCGATGATGCTGCCAATGACAAATCCAATGATGGCAAACCGAAATTTACCGGTTAAAACGAGCAGGCCTACGCCCAAGAGCCACTTGTACAAGGTGTTTTTTTGGGTAAAATTACTAAGATTCTACCATTCCGTTCACAGAACGGTGGATGAAATCGGTCAATGCTTCACCTTTTAACAATCCCTGGGAAAGCATCGCTAAATCCACCAATTGTTTTACGGTTTCCTTCTGTCGAGGGCTCTTCATTTTGAGCAATTTGCTCATTACCGGATGGTTTTCATTGATGACGAGTTGGTACATCTCCGGAAAAGCTCCGTAAAAACCACCTCCGCCCATGCGCTGCTGTTCCATCATTCTTCGAATAAATTCCGGTTGGGTAATGAGGATTGGAGCTTCGCTTTCCGGCATGCTTTCCAATTGAACCGTATATTTTTCCTTGTTGACCGCCTCTTCGAAAAGCGGCTTTAATTTCTCTTCTTCCGCTTTACTGAGTTTTGAAGGTATTTCCTCTCCTTTGTCGATGAGTTTGTCCAGGCTGTCGGAATCCACCCGTGAGAAGCGAACTTTTTCTTGCTGTTGCTCTAGCTTTTGAATCCAGTGCGAAGCGAGCGGACCGTCCAATACCAATACATCATATCCTCGGTCTTTAGCTTGCTTAACATACGAGAATTGTCCTTCAGCATCCGACGTGTACAGGATAATCTGCTCCTCGCTTTTATTCGTTTGTAGGGCTTTGATTCTTTCTAAATATTCTTCCATCGTAAAGAAAGAACCTTCGGTGTTTTTCACCAAGGCAAAGGACTTCGCTTTTTCGGCGAATTTCTCGTCGGATAGCATTCCGTACTGCACGAAAAGGTATAAATCGTTCCATTTTTCCTCAAAATCCTTGCGGTCTTTTTGGAACATTTCGGCCAGCTTATCCGCCACTTTTTTCGTGATGTGCGAAGAAATCTTCTTTACATTGGAATCGCTTTGCAAGTAGGAACGGGAAACGTTGAGTGGAATGTCTGGGGAGTCAATAACCCCGTGCAACAAGGTCAAGAACTCCGGTACAATTTCTTCTACGCTGTCGGTAATGAATACTTGATTGCTGTACAAGTTGATTTTATTACGTTGTACTTCCACGTTTTCTTTGATTTTCGGAAAGTACAATATCCCTGTAAGATTGAACGGATAATCCACGTTCAAATGGATGTTAAACAAAGGCGCATCAAAGGTGCTTGGGTAAAGTTCACGATAAAAGCTTTGATAATCTTCCTCGGTTAAGGAGGCCGGAGCAATCGTCCAAGCGGGTTTAACGTTGTTCACCTGGTTAGGAACCTCAATGGCAACACGTTTCACATTGCCTTTGTCGTCTTTTTCTCCCTCAGGAGAGTCAATGTATTCTGTTTTTGTGCCAAAAAATACCGGGATGGGCAAAAACTTACAATATTTGGACAAGATACCTTGGATGCGGTTCTTGTCGTTAAATTCTTCTGCCTCTTCATTGAGGTAAAGAACGATATCCGTTCCGCGCTGTGGTTTCTCTATTTCAGTGATGGTGAATTCCGGGGAACCGTTGCTCTCCCATTGCACTGCTTTAGCCCCTTCATGGCGGGATAAGGTGCGAATTTGTACGCGTTCAGCGACCATGAATGCCGAATAAAAGCCCAGTCCGAAATGTCCGATGATTTGCTCTGCCCCTTCTTTTCCTTGGTATTGGTTTACAAATTCTTCCGCTCCAGAAAACGCGATTTGGTTGATGTATTTGTCGATTTCCTCGTCGGTCATACCAATCCCGTAATCGCGGATGGTAAGCGTTTTTGCCTCGCGGTCCAAAAGGACTTCCACTTTCAAGTCGCCAAGGTCTCCTTTATATTCACCGTTAGCAGCCAAAACCTTAAGTTTTTGGGTAGCGTCAACCGCATTGGAAACCAATTCTCGAAGGAAAATTTCGTGATCGGAATAAAGGAATTTTTTAATAATGGGAAAAATGTTCTCCGTTTGAACGTTTATCTGACCTGTTCTCATATTATACCTATTTTAAGTTGCTATTCATTCCTTTCAAGGAATATACCAAGACGCGATTGCTGACACTTTGACACAAACCACCTTTCAAATTGTCGTAAAACCCTATAAAATTGGTATTTTTGACGGAGTGATGTCCACAATTCTCAGCATTGTTTGTTTTCTGTTTTTGGGTGCAATGCTGTTACTTACACAATTTCGTCACCTTTCGTCCATCGGAAGAGCCATTGCATGGGTGGCTAAGGGCATTTCCGCGCTCGCATTGATTTACATTTATACCAACGTTTATCCTAAAAGGAATGAGGCGGATATTTTTAAGTATTTCGACGATTCCAAGCAACTAACGGCCCTGGTCTACGAAGATCCATCAGCCTTCGGAAGAATCTTCTTTGGAACTTGGGAAAGCAAGGATTTACCGTATTTAAACCGAATGAACTATTGGTTTCGATCGTACGATCACGGTTTGGCCAACGATAACCGGATGGTGATTCGCGTGAATGCGCTCATGAATGTAATAACCAGGGGAGCATACGGAATCAATTTAGTGCTTTTCTTGTTCCTTTCGTTCCTCGGTTGTTATTGGATTTACGCCTTCTTGTTGCATTTTAATGCGCGCAAACCCACAGCGTTTGTTGCTGCTTTTTTGATTCCTTCTACGCTTTTTTGGTCAAGTGGAATCTTGAAGGAATCCTTGTTGATGTTCGCCTTGGGAGGCTTCTTATGGTCACTGTTATCCCTTTCGAAGAAATGGGAACTTCGGTATGTAATGTTGGGTAGCTTAACGCTTTACATGCTGCTGTTTTTAAAGATTTACATTTTGTGTACCTTGGCGCCAATGGTTTTGATGTATGCATTATACTGCCATCAGAAATCATGGTGGATTGCCGGGTTAGGCACATTCGGATTCATGGTTTTGCTGTACGTTGCTGCGAGGTATATGATGCCCCAATGGAGCCTTTTTTCCACCTTACAAGGTAAACAGTTTGATTTCATTCAAATGGCAAAATCGGTAAATGCGGGAAGTCAAATTTGGGTTATTCCCATGGACGGTACATGGGGTACTTTTTTGAAATTAATTCCCTTGGGCATTTGGAATACCTTGTATTATCCCAACGTAGAAATGTTGAAAAATGCGCTTTCTTGGGTTGCATTTGTTGAGAACGCATGCTTGTTTTTGCTCATTATTGGAGCTGCCGTTGGGGTGGTTCAGCGCAAAACGGCTCCCATGTGGGTTCTCGGAATGTTGTTGTTTGGTTTTGCTGTTTTTTCCTTAATCGGAATGACGGCACCCGTGGTTGGAGCCATGGTTCGTTATAAAGCCCCGGTACTTCCTTTTTTAGTCTTTGGTTTAATGTATTTACAACCCCAATGCACGATTTATTTTTTTAACAATCAAAAAATCATACAATGGTTAAGTACGCGATTATAACCGGAGCCTCTTCAGGTTTTGGCGCAGCCATGGCCCGAGTCTTGGCTGAGGAAGGCTTTGGTTTGATTTTATTAGCCCGCCGAGTGGAAAGGTTACTAGCGCTTCAAGAAGAATTAACCTCCATAGCGCCTCATATTCTCAGCTACGGATTAGACGTTCGTGACCTTTCGGCCGTTAAGCAGTGGTCAAATCAGCTTCCTTCCTCTATTCAAAAAAACACGACGCTTTTGGTGAACAATGCAGGGTTGGCGGCAGGTCGAAATACGCTCGATGAAGGATCGATGAGCGATTGGGAGCAAATGATAGACACCAATTTAAAAGGTTTATTGTACGTTACGAAAGCCGTACTTCCATGGATGAAGGATCAGCAAAGCGGAACCATCGTGAACATTACAAGCATTGCAGGTAAGGAAGCCTATCCCCAAGGAAACGTTTATTGTGCAACCAAAGCGGCGGTGGATCAATTAACGAAGTCCATGCGCATGGATTTATTGCCCCACGGAATCAGGGTTTCCTCCATTGCTCCAGGTGCGGCAGAAACCGAGTTTTCCTTGGTTAGATTCAAAGGCGATGCAGCGGCTGCTACAGCAGTATATCAGGGCTTTCAACCCCTCGTTGCACAGGATATTGCTGAAACCCTTCGGTTCATCGTTACCCGTCCTCCTCATGTTTCCATTCACGATGTGGTTATTATGCCTTCTGCCCAAGCTTCTGCTACCCAGTTTCGACGGGATTAAGGCAAATATAGCAAGGCAGAACTCCCGTCGATTTGCAAAACAACCGGACCATGAAAATGAGTGGTGATGCGTTTTCCGGAGGTTTCAAATGCAATTCGCTTTCCTTGGATATCTTTTATTTCCGCAACCTTAAAGGGGCTTTTAATGACGATTTCATAAAACCCGTCTTTAGCGTGAGGAACGAGTTCATACATTGATTGCGAAAGGATTTCAGGGGTGTTAAGGTTGTTAAAATACGCTCCGAAATCGAACTTAAAGAGTTTGGGGGCAAGGGTAACAAACGAAACCACTTTCTCGGAAGTTACATACCCGCTTTGGTTTGAAGTGAGGGCGATTCCTTCCGTTTGAGATACGTTCAGAACGTTGCCAATTTCAATGCGGCGTTTGTTACCAGAAAAAACTTGTCCGTTGGAATAACCCCATAAACTCCATATAAAACTGGTGTAGAAATTATTGCCGTTGTTTTTGTAACCCAACAGAAAGGTTCTGCTTTGGTCGGGGGACAAACTGGCATCAGTGATGAGACCATCCACCAAAAAGCTGTCCTGCACCACAGCTCCGATTGTATCATTCCAATACACGGGCAATACATACCGTCGAGTATATAAATTCAACCAGTTTTTTGAAAAGAGCACCAAGGAATCCTCTCGTGCCACAAAGGCTTCACAGTCAAAATTATGCGCATTGGCTTGCGCACTGAATTGAATTTGATCTGACCAATAAAAAGGAAGTTTTTCGACCACAAGCGTGTCCAGTACTAAGTCACTTTTCAAAAACCGATACACGCACAAATTCTGTCGATTACCCGAGTTGTTGCCAAAGTCACCAATGAAAGCATGGGTTGAATTGCAGGTAATTGCTTCCCAATCCACATTGGTGGCTCCCATGAGAACGATGCTGCGCTGCACAGCTCCTGCCGTGTCCAATTCATAGATTCTTGGATCACTTCCGGAATCATTGAAGGTGTACAAGAAGTTACCCACTCTAATAAGTCCTGAATTTTCTTGTATCTGATCGCTTAGGTTGTTGATTAATGTCATGGAATAGGTAGTTGCAGGATAACTACAACTGCCGTCGTTGGTCACTGCATCGGGGTCAAAGTTACTTGCCTGAGGGTCGGTACAACCGCTTTGAGCGAGGTAGCAACCTTGTAAAAACAACCAAAAAACTAAAACAACTTCTCTTGCCATCGTTCTTGTTCGTGTACCATAATGAGTCCCGATTCCGTCAAAAATTCGACCGTGCTTCGAAGCGCATTTTCCAAAGATAATTCCTCAAGGTTCCATTCAGTTTCGTGCAACCATTGAGCTACTTCGTTCTCTTTGAGGTGGTAGCGCCAGGCTAATTTTTCGGGGGATTGAGGGTCGTATTTAACCTGCTTAGCAATCGATTTTACGAGGTTGATTAATGCATGGATGACCTCCGAATGTTCTGATAAAACCTCTTCTCGGCACGCAATAACAAAGCATGGCCAAGGAGTATCTATTTGTCCAATGTACTTACAGCTACCTTTTTGAACGAAGGGGGAAGTGGTGTATTTTTCCCATAAAAAAACATCCGCCGCTTGATTTTCAAGTGCCCAAATTCCTCCATAGACATCCCCTATGACGTTGAAATTTAGTTGAGAATAAGGGATATTTAATTTCTTGGCAAGCACGTAAGCCATCAGATGCGATCCGGAACCGTAACGGGAAATAGCAAACGTTGGGGCAGTTAGGGATTGCAACGAGTCAACGTTGTTTCTGAAAGGAACATGAATCCCCCATTGCAGGGGACTGTTGACGTATACATCGATGATTTTCGCACGGGTACCTTGAAGGATTGCCTTTGAAATCCCTTCGGATAGTAAAACGGCGATGTCCAAGGACCCGGTTTCAAGGCCCTTAATCATTTGGCCTGTCCCTCCGGTCATGTCAGACCAGTGTAACGAAATATTTAAATCTTTGAAGGCTCCATTTTCAATGGCCAAACGCCATGGATAATTGAAGTGCTCGGGTACACCCCCAATTTTAAATTTCATGGTTGATTGGTGTATTGTTTTTCAAATAGTTGATAATACGCTCCTTTAGCATCGATTAGGTCACGATGGGTTCCAGATTCAATAATTTGTCCTTTTTCCATTAAACAAATGCGATCGGCTCGTTGGATGGTTGATAAGCGATGAGCTATAACAATGGAGCATCGGTTTTGGGTAACTTCGGTGATGGCTTTTTGGATTAGCAGTTCCGATTCGCTATCAACACTTGAAGTTGCTTCATCCAAAATCAGGATGGTTGGTTCATAGACGAGTACACGAACGAAAGCTAAGAGTTGACGTTGACCTGTAGAAAGGGCTCCGCCACGCTCTCCAATGACATAGTCGTATTGCCCTGGAAGTTGCTGAATAAAATCGTGAACGCCAATTTTTTTAGATGCTTGAATCACTTTTTCACGGCTAATATTGGGATTCCCGAGGGTAATATTGTTGTGAACCGTATCCGAAAAAAGAAAAACGTCTTGTAAAACGAAACCAATATTTCGGTTGAGTGCCTCCCGAGAAATGTTTTGAATATCCACACCGCCTATCGTAATATGCCCTTCTTGAGGATCATAAAATCTCCCGAGGAGGCTTATGATGGTTGTTTTACCCGAACCGGTTGCCCCAACAATCGCGGTCATTTTCGATGCTTCAATCGTTAGAGAAATCGAATGTAAAACTGGACTTCCCGGAACATAGGCAAAAGTCACCTTATCCAATTGAATATTACCGTTGACAAATTCGGCTTTTGAGGTGCTTTCTGCCTCCATTTGTTCATCGTTATCCAATATAGCGAATAAGCGTTCTGCTCTCACTGCGCCTCGTTGAATGATATTGAATTTATCTGCCAATTGACGAATGGGTCGGTACAATTGTTGAATCCATAAGGTGAACGAAATGATGGTTCCATAGAGTTTTGTTAATTCAGTTTGACTTTTTCCACCGACCATCAAAGCTCCCCAAACCAATAAAAAACCGATTGAAAGAGAACTCAGTAATTCAACCACTGGAAAAAAGATAGAATTCGCCCAAACGGCGTTGATGTGCGCCTGTCGGTGTTTTCGATTTATTTCTTCGAATTCAATGCCCGTTTTTTCTTCACGGTTGAACAGTTGAATAAGTCCAATGCCCATTAAATGCTCCTGTACATAGGTATTTAGTCTAGAAACTTGAGTACGCTCCATTTGAAACGATTTCTTCATGGCTTTGGCGAAAATTCGAGTGGCTATAATAAGTATTGGGATGGGGATGAGTGCAAGTAAAGTAAGCTGCCAATCCACGTAAACCATGAATCCAAGAATAACAATTAAGGTAACTAAATCACCGAGGATTTCCATAAGTCCCGATGAAAAGACCTCAGAAATTGCCTCCACATCACTCACGATTCGCGTTACGGATATACCAACAGGAGTGCTGTCGAAATATGCTGCTTTGAAGCGTAGAATTTTATTAAAAACGCGAATGCGCAGATCGCGAATGACCGATTGAGCCAGCAAATTAGCATAAAATGCTCCCAGCCAGATAAAGATCGACTCAAGTATCAATAAGGCAAAAACTCCGCCAAGGAAATAAAGCAGCAAGGTTGAATTAGCCGCTTTAATGATGTATTCATCTACTGCTTTGCCAATGAGCCATGGCCTCAATGGTCCAAGAATTGCCAGAGACAAGACCGAGGTGAATGAAATGATGAGAAGTTTGCGGTAGGGTCGAACCTCTTTAAAAAGACGAAGTAACAAGTGGTTGAATTTTCCCGACGTTGACATGGCACAAAGGTACCGAAAAAGTAACGGTTTATTTTATGGGAACACCTTTCGAGCTCAAGGTTATGGACTTGTCCGACTTTGGAAGGCAGAAAGAGAAGGTGCTGCCTTCACCAACGGTGCTTCGCATGGTAATGGTTTGCTCGTGCAATTCGAGAATATGCTTTACAATGGCCAATCCCAGACCCGTGCCTCCTTCGTGACGATTTCGACTTTGTTCTACCCGATAAAATCGCTCAAATAGCCGTTGCCAGTGCTTGGGATCGATGCCGATTCCGTTATCTTTAACCTCGATTAATAGAAAGTCTTCGATGGAAGTCACCGATATTTTGGTGTGTCCATTCTGTACCCCATAAAGTATGGAGTTTTTCGTCAGATTAACCAATACTTGTGAAATACGTTTTTTATCCCCTACGACCATAAGCGGTCCATATTCACTTCCAGTTGCGAGGGTAATATTTTTCTCTTTTGCCATCCAATCCAAGGATTCAAAGGTTTCTTGAATAAGCTCCGTAAGGTTAAATGGACGAATTTCTATGGTCAACTCGGGATTTTCCAAGCGTGTAAGGTTATCTAAATCTTCCAACAATTGAATCATTCTATCCGTGGCTCTTCTGGCGCGGACTAAAAAGTTCACCCGCATTTCGGGATCTTCGGAGGCACCATCAATGAGTGTTTCGATATATCCCTGAATGGAGAATGCTGGGGTTTTAAGTTCATGCGATAGATTTCCAATAAATTCGCGACGAAAATCGTCTTGGGATTTTAGGGCTTTTATCTCTTGATGTTTGTTAGTAGAAAGTTGATCTACGTATTCTTCAGCTTCTGTGAGCAAAGCCGTTAATTTTTTGCCCTTTAGTTTGGGTGGGGTTTGTACAGTTTTGAAAATATTGTACAACCGAAATTCGACAAATCGACGTATTCCAAGTGTTAAACTGAGGAATAATAGGCTTCCACACAGAATGAACAGTAGCAATGAAATAATAAGACTTAACTCGAAGTACGTTGACAACCATAAAATAGCAAAGCCGCTTAATGCGGATGCTAAGCAAACAAGGATTAAAAAATAATCGGGTTTGTCCAGTTTCATACTTGGTTAAAGGTATATCCAACACCTTTGATGGTACGAATATACGATTCTCCAAGTTTTTCGCGCAGTTTTCGGATGTGGACATCAATAGTCCGCTCGCCAACCACGGTTTCGTTTCCCCACACCAACGATAATATTTGTTCGCGGTTAAATACCTTACCAGGTCTACTTGCCAATAATTCAAGCAATTCAAATTCTTTCTTAGGCAATTGAAATTCTTGTTGTTCAACGATTACCACAAATCGTTCTCGATCGATCACGATTCCTGTTTCTTGCATCCCATTGTTCGGATTGTTTCCAACAGTGAGTCGGCGAAGTAATGATTGAATTTTACTAATCAGTAAACGAGGTCTGATGGGTTTGCTTATGTAATCGTCCGCTCCTGCGGTAAAACCTGCAATTTGAGCATAGTCCTCGGCACGAGCGGTTAAAAAAGCGATAATGGGTTGATTAATGTTGAGGTCTTTTCGGATGATTTGGCATGCTTCGATCCCGTCCATTTGTGGCATCATCACATCCATCAAAATAAGCGATGGGGATATTTCTTGCACTTTTTTAACGGCCTCCTCTCCATTAGTTGCCGTGAAAACTTTATATCCCTCCTTTTGCAGGGTGTATGATAAAAATTCGAGAATATCCTGCTCATCGTCCACCAGTAAAATCACATGCCCCTTATTCGTTTCCATAGCAAAAAAAGGGGGGCATTGCCCCCCTAAGTTAAAGGTTAAAGATTATTTGTTAACCACCAATTTGCGGATGGCATTTCCTTGGTTGGTTTGTACCATTACATGGTAAACTCCATTGGCGATTCCTTCTAATGAAAGGATAGCTTCGGTACTTGTTGTAACCGTTCTTCCAAACCCGTCAATCAACGTTACTTGCTCAAGGCTAGCTCCATTCAACATAACGGTGAAAGTAGTCGTTGCTGGGTTAGGAACCAAGTTCAAGGTTACCCCGGGCATTTCGTCCAAGGAAACAGCGATATTAACCGTGAAGGTTGTTACATCCTCGCAGTTTCCATTGATAGCAGTTAAGGTAACAGTATACGTTCCGTTAGCTGCGTAAGCATGCAAAGGTGTAGCTGCGCTTGAATTGGTCATGTCACCAAAATCCCAAGAGTACGATGTGGCTCCCGTTGATGTATTCGCGAACGTAACCACGTTTCCGTTGGTGGTGAAAGATCCAGCAGCTGTTGGAGCCGCGTTGAATGTTACACTAATTGGTGTGGAAGTTCCAACACCGTTACATGCTATGGCATTGGTAGTGGTTACTGTGATGTTGTTGGTGGTAGACGTTATCATGATGCTTTGGGTAGTATCACCGGTTGACCAAACATATGAGTCGGAAGGAGAAGCCGTCAACATTACGGTGTCGCCAATACACGCTTCAACAGCGCTTGCTTGTACGGTTGGAGCTGGAGCAGCACTAACGTTTACAATCGTTGCGGTGGACGTAGATGTACAACCGTTTGCGTCGGTATGCGTTACGGTGTATGCACCAGTACTGTTCACCGTGATGGTTTGTGTTGTAGCACTTGTTGACCATACATTACCGCTGTTGTAAGAAGAGCTTAATACTACGGAGCTTCCTGTACACAATGAAGTTGAACCGTTCGCAGTAATCACTGGAGTTGCAGGTAAAGCATTAACGGTAACCGTAATCATAACCCGAGGGCTTTCGTCGCCTGCAGCGTTTTTCTGACTTACGTAATAGTTGAAAGTTCCTGCAGCTGAGGTAGAAGGAATAGGTGCAACCATTGAACCCACACCTCCAGATGGAGCCGTGTACCAATAAGCAGCATTTCCGCCGGTTGTAGTAGCAGTTAAAGCCACCGCATTCGCTCCTTGGCAATACGTTACGTTAGCGACAACTGGCGCAGCAACAGAAAAGAATTTAGGGTTCGTAAATGTAGCCCCTGTTGCTGCCACAGAACCTGCATTCAAGCGGGCATCAGGTGTAGTTCCGAGAGCGGTGAAGATGTTCACCCAATTCACCTGAGCAAGGGTTTGTGTTGAGTCGTTTCCGTCTACTCCCCACCAGCTGTTGTACCAAGTTCCATTGGAACCACCAGCATTGTAGACCGTGTTGGTGTTGTTAGAACTCCATGTAGGTGTGGCGAAGTTGGTAAGAACATTGTTGACAAAAACCATGGTATCTCCGTTCAAGTTTGCAACCACTGGTGCACCCTCAATGGATAAACCTTTTTCCCATCCTGTAACCAAAGAGTTTAAAACGGACACGGCAGAATTTCTTCTTAAACGGAACGCTTTTTCAAATTTCTCTCCTACTGGAAGGGCAATACTACCATTTCCTTTAGGTCCAACCAAGGTTACATTCGAGAAGATAGGGCGCGTTTTAGGTTGTGCTGTAGAACCTGCAGCATCGTTATCGCACTCAAAAGCATTAGAATCTCCTGGAGCATCAGATAAATCTTTGTCACGGATTGAAAGGGCAAACTGTACTTTACCACGGAATCCGAAATCGCAGTCGAAATCGTCGTCCAAACCTCCGTATGCAATAAGGTGCTTGCAATTCACAGTACCGCCAAACCACTCAAATGAGTCATCGCCAGAGTGCGAAACTTGTACATAATCTACCACCGTTCCTGAACCAACAGAACCGAAAGTAATCCCGTTAATTTCTTTGTTCGGTTCTAATGGAATTCCGCCGAACTCAACGCGAACGTATTGCAAACTTCCAGAGTTGTCGTTATCAAAGTTGCCCCCAAATTGCGTATCTGTCGTCGGAGGTATCCCTTCAATGTTCGCAATTCCTCCCGGCTGATTGTTCTTTGCCAATCCTAAAATCACCAAACCACCCCAATCTCCTTCGTTTCGGTTTCCAGGTGCTTGATTCGAAGTAAAAACAATGGGATTCGCTACGGTTCCATTGGCAACAATTTTTGCTCCACGTGTAATGATAAGCGTTCCTTGAGTTGCCGCATCACCTCGGATGATGGTTCCTGGAGCAATGGTTAGAGTAGCGTTGTTTTTAACATAGATTTTGTTCTGCAATAAAATAACGCCAGACCATGTGGTACTTGCCGTAATGTCGGTAGACACTGTAGTGGAAGTGGCAGGATACACCGTGTTTTGCGCATCAAAATTAGCCCATCCACTGGTCCAGTCGGTAGCAGGTGTTCCGTCGGTAACGGGAAACGCACCTCGGTAGGTCGTCGGAGTCCAAAACGCATCTTGCGCTTGGGTGGTAAGCAAAGCGCCCATGAAGGCAAGAGACATGTAAATCTTTTTCATGTTATTTTTTTTTGACAAATTTCGAGGGATATTCTTCAAGAAAAGTTATGGTCTCCTTAAATCCTTTTTATTAAATTATTAAGCAGGGGTAACGTTGTGTTAACACAATCATTAAGGCCTTAGAAGTTGTATTTCAACGTAAAGGATATCGTTTGTCCAAAGGTTACATTTTGCCATGCGTTATCTCCTTCGTCGAATTTTCGGTTTTTATTGATGTCTTGAAAAAATACGAGTTCATTCGCTAAAGCATCCTTGACATTTAACCTCAATTCTAACTTGTCGTTAAAATTTCGAACGACCTGAAAGTCAAGCAGGTTTCTTCCATTTTCCCATACGCTAGGTTCTTGGACATTTCCAACAATATAAATGCGTTGCCCAACGCGGTTGTAGGCCGTACTGAAGGACCATTTTTTATCCTGGGTTTGGTAATATAAGCCCGCATTGATGATGTATGGGGATTGGCCTTGCAGTGGCCGACCATCAGCGTACTCGTTTTGTCCGAAAAGTGAGTCGCCAATAGTAACTCTGGAACGAATGATGGAGGCGTTTAGATTCATGCTCAACTGATCCCAAATGGGGTGGTTCTCTTTTTTCGATAAAAACCCAAAATTGAAACGGTATTCCAATTCTGCGCCAAAGGTTCTCACACTAGGAACGTTGGTGTAAAACAGTTCGGGCGCGCCGGATGTACCCGTCCGATTGACTAATTCAATAGGATTTGTAAAATCTTTGAAGAAACCAGAAACATTGAAGTTTTGACCGTTACCGATGAGATATTCATAACGGAAGTCGTAATTCATGATTGTGGCACGCTGCAAGTTGGGGTCACCAGAAATGATGTTGTCGATGACGAAATTGTAGAAGGTAAAGGGAGCCAATTCACGGAATTCAGGTCGAGAAACCGTACGATAACTGCTGGCACGCAGGTTAGCCCTTGGAGTTAAGGATAGGATAACATTGACCGACGGTAGGAAATCCACAACGTTGGTTACGATACTGGTATCATTGTTGGATCCGAATTCGATGTAATTAAAGGATTGACGGTAGGACTCAACTCGGACCCCACCATTAACTCGAAGGTAGTTTTTCCATTTCGCATCCAATTGAAGAAATCCTGCATTTAAGAAGGAACTAGCTTGGTAGCTGTCGTCAACATTCGTTGCTTCATCCAGTTTGAATCCACCCCTTCCGTTGGACATGAGTCCGAGGTTTTCATGGTTGAAAATGGAGGATGGGGAATAAAGCAGTAAAGAATCGTTAAAGTTAACCCCGCCTCCGTTGTATTTGGAAAACCCAAAGTTTCGTGCAACAAAGTCGCGGTTTCGGTATTGTTGCATTCCGCCGAATTTCAGGTTTACTGTCAAGGAATCCAAGGTGTAGGATCTTTCAAAATCATAGATGGCGCTGTATATCGCTTCTTGGGCATCTGACCAAAACATATTACCGGCCGCGGTGGGAATGGTACCGTTATTTTGAATAACTGCTACGTATTGTTCGGTGGAATCGTCTTCGGTGGAACTGTATTTTCGATGGACCACCCTTCGCAAGGCAGGAATCACTCGGTTCACGTTGCTGTATCCTAAATTCCAATTGACTTTCCATAAATCATTGGCATGGTTACCAAGGATTTGGCTGGAAAGTGCTTTGTTTTCCGTATACCAAAAATTGGTAGCTTTTTCCCATTGACGTGGATCGTTATCCATTTCACGGACCCCTTTACGAACGTTAACGCGGTCTTCAGAATTGATGGAATACAGGTTTTTAAACTGAATATTGCTTTTTGGGGAGAAACTGTACTTAAAATTCAGCATGCCGGTATTTAACACATTTTGCGTAAAAACCGAATCCACTAATTCCATTCGTTGTATCACACCGGTGGAAGATTCTTCGAATTCGCGGCGAGTATTCAAGGCAAAACTTTGGTTGATTTGATAGCTGTAGGCTGCAAGGTAACCCCAAGAATGTTTATTTTTCAGGGTAAAAGTATTACCGTTGGCAAGCTGCAAACTGCTGTATGGAAGCGCTTTACGGTTTTTTACGGACCAATTATAGTTGGTTTTTTTTGCCCATTCGGCACGTTCCTGTACGGTTTGAGCACTGTACTCGGCTGACCCTGGAAGCCCTGATGGGAGTGCTCTTGCGCCTGCTCCAAGTCCGAACCAGTCCATCGACCCATCTCCAGAGGACGCAAAGTTTTTAAAAGTTGCAAGGGTATTAAATCCTAATCCAAAACCGACGCTGGTTAGCGGTTTTTCAGGAACGTCGTTCGTATTAATGTTTATAACCCCTCCGGCAAATTCACCGGGCATGGAAGGAGAGGCCGTTTTATATACGGTTATGCTATTGAGAATGTTGGAAGGGAAAATATCAAAAGAAAAGGCTTTTCGGTCCGATTCAGAACTGGGAAGTGGCGCACCGTTTAATAAGGCAAAATTGTAGCGATCGGATAATCCTCGGATTACCACGAATTTGTTGTCCTGAATGCTTGCACCTGAAATCCGTTTTAAAACATCCGAAACCTTAGAATCGGGTGCTTTTCGGATGTCCTCTCCACTGATTCCGTTTGAAACGACCTCGTTGTTAAATTGAACACGCAAAAGTTCAATGTTTCCGTCTTTTTTCACCTTTCTTGTAACCACTACGGGTCCCTTGACCACGTCTGCTGGCTCCATGGCAATGTCCAAGGTTTTGGATTCTGCATCGCCAATGGGAAAATCCACTAATTGGTATACGTTAAAACTTGATGCTTTCACCTCGAGAGTGTACTTTCCTTTCGTAATACCGTTAAGGATGTAGGCACCATTTTCATCGGAAAGGCATCTTTTATCGGTACCAACAAGGGTGATTTTTGCTCCCATGAGTGCTTCACCGTTGGTGCCGTCTTTAACGATACCCTGAAGGGTGCTTTGAGCATAAATAGGGGCAAGTCCAATAAGCGCCAACAGAGGTAAGTAGATGTTTTTCACGTCAAAAAGTTTGTGCAAAATTCCACTGAATCTTTCGCTATACCGTTAACCAATTGTTATGCTAGCGTTAAATGTTGATTCCAATGAACCCGCACAAACATGCTTTTAGATTTGGTAAAACAGTATTCTGGTCTTACATTTAAGCTCAAAATTTTCATATCATGCGTCGTTTTACCTTGCTATTCATCATTGTTGTTGGTTGCTTTCAATTTCGCGTTGTTCGAGCTCAATTGGTGAAAACGGATGCAACAGGTGTTTACGTTCTAACTCAAGAAGGTGCTTCCTATTTTGCTAAATTGTCGCTGCAATGTACCGAAACGAAATCTCCTCATATGGTGGATCGCATGTCTTATAAAGAAAAAGATCCGAGTAAAATTTGGCCGTCTTTTTACGGTTGCTATGATTGGCATTCTTCGGTGCATAACCATTGGTGCTTGGTTAAGTTGCTAAAGCTTTATCCGAGTCTACCCGAGCGGGATGAAATCGTAGATCGTTTAGATTTTGCTTTCAATAAAGACCATATTTTAGTTGAAGCCCAAAGGGTAGCATTAATGGAAAAGGGAGATTTCGAATTTCCTTATGGACAAAGTTGGTTTTTAAAATTGGCAGAAGAATTATCTGGGCTAGATCATCCCAAAGCCAAGACTTGGTTGAAAAACTGCAAGCCCTTGTTGAAAGTTATCGAAGAAAAACACCTTAATTATTGGCCAACCGTTAACGAGGTTCGTTTTTCAGGTAGTCATGACAGTCCTGCAATGGGAATTTCCTTCGCCTTGGATTTTGCACGTACCTTCGGTCGAAAAAACTTGGAAACGGTTTTAATTTCTGCTGCTCGTAGGTTTTATTCAGAGAAAACTAAGGTGCCTTTAGATGCTGAACCCTTTGGATGGGACTTTATGTCGGGCTATTTGTTGGTGGCAGACTTAATGCGCAAAGTTTACGATGTAAACGAGTTCAATACATGGCTAATGGCTTATGCACCGGAATTAATGGATCTTAGTAAAGTGCAAGAAGCCCTTATCATAAAACGCGAAAAAGTGCACACAGGCATGAAATCTCATTGGGATGGGTTTCATTTGAACCGCATTTGGTGCTTAAATGGTATGATGATTCATCTGCCCAACCTAAATGCTTCTATAAAAACCGAGTGGGTATCACAAATGAATGCCATGTGGGATTATGCACAAGAGAGCATTGGTAAAGCGAATTACGACGTGGACCATTGGCTTTCGTCATTTTCGGTTTTTGCCTTGCACGGGTATAGATAGGGTTTTATTCAAATACGACTTTCATTTCCACCCTTCGGTTTTTTGCCCTTCCGTCAGGAGTGCTATTATCAGCAACGGGTTTTGTTTCACCAAAATATTCTACCAATAATCGTTCTGCGCCAATACCTTTAGTTATTAGGTAGTTTTTAACGGCTTCAGCACGTTTTTTCGATAGTATTAAATTCGAATTATCGTCGCCGACATTGTCCGTGTGCCCGGAAATTTGCAATTTCCACACGGGTTTTTTACCGAGCACTTCTGCAAGCTCGTCCAGTGAAGCATAGGATCCTGCAAGTATTATGTCCTTTCCAAGTTCGAAACCAAGGTTGTCAAAAGCTGTTTTTAATACTTCGATAACTTCTTTTTCAATTACTGGACACCCTTTATTACTCTTTGGTCCAGGGGTATTTGGGCAATCATCGTCCTTATCCAAGAGTCCATCGTTGTCCGAATCTTTGTAAGGACATCCTCCGTTTTCCTTTGGTCCTGGGGTATTGGGACAACCGTCGTTTCGGTCGAGAATGCCATCCCCGTCGGTATCAGGCCACGGACAACCACGGTTATCGGTTGGACCAGCAACGGTTGGACATTCATCGATGTAGTCAAAAAGCCCATCATTGTCCGTATCTGGACATCCTTTATTTTCTTTAGGTCCAAAATTATCAGGACATAGATCTTCCAAATCTGTAATGGAATCATGATCCCGGTCAGGACACCCTTTCATGTACAACTCTCCGGCCAATTCAGGGCATTGATCCTTCGGGTCTATTATTTTATCTCCATCGGTATCGGGACATCCTTTAAACTCGGTAATTCCTGCGAGGTCTGGACAATCGTCGTACTTATCCATGATTTTATCCCCGTCGCGATCGGGACACCCTTTGAATTCCGTAAGTCCAGCTTCTTGAGCGCAGTCGTCCATAGCATCTGGTATGCCGTCGCCGTCAGAATCAGGACAACCTTTAAATGACCATAATCCAGGGACATCGATGCATTCATCTAACTTATTCGAAACTTTATCTTTATCATCGTCTTTAATTTCTCCGTACAATACCGGAATACGCAATCCAGCAAATAATTCAACCCCTTTTACTTTACCTCGAGCTAGCAGGGTACGGTAATCCGTAATACCCACCGTTAGCGGACCTAACCGTGTTGCAATACCCGCTCTGAGGCCAGAATATTTATTATAAGTTATGGGTAAATGCAACCCAATGCCTGCAAGGTCAAAACTTGGCGTGATGCTGAATTGGTTTGGAACTTTGACCTTAGTATCGGTTTTTTTACCGATGAGGTTGATCATCGAGGTAGCATTCACATAAAAGCCTTTCCAAATATGGTAATCAAATTGTAGGCTGAAGGCACTAGGGGTGCGCATGTAAAAGGTTGAGGCAGTGTCTTGGTCAGCAATCCAATCTTGACCTGGATTATTAATTAAAGAATCGATAACTTGGTCAAATTCGTAAAGGTTGGTCGCCGATTGAAAAACAGTAAGATCAAAGGGGTTGGTTGATCGTGCCGAAAAGTTTCTGCTTAACCCTCCTTTTTGAAAGCGCATTCCACCGATGTCGAGAATGGAGGCCCCAACGCGCATTTTATACTTGTTTTTGTGCCTTGCCCAAATCCCCGTTTCACCATCCATGTCATACTGATAGTTTTCAAAGCCTTGTCTCCATTCATATATTGCGCCTATATCCACTCCAACTCCCCAATTCGAGGCTCTTTGAAAATAGTTTTGGGCTGTACCATTGATGTAATCGTCAATGTTTTGCGAATATCCGTAGTTAAAATCACCTTGCAACAGAAAGGAGGTGTCGGCGTTTTTCAAGTTATACTCAAAGTTGTTGGTGTAAAAATATGCAGCTGCATTACCACTCAGTATTTTCAAAGATCCTCCTGCTTTAATGAAGTGCTCGCCTTTATCCATGACGACTTGGCCATAATTAAAACCGTATTCTGTCCATGTAAGATGGTTAATATTAACCAGTTCTTCGTTGAGTTTTTGATTCCACAATAAATCATAATCCAAGCCATTTTCCGCTAATACTGCTAATTTTGGATCAAGGTTGTCCACGTTGGTAATGGATCGCGCTCGGGCAAAAAGTCCAAGGGCAATTTTAGGGCTAATATGAAAATTAAAGTTCAAAATATCCACTTGTAGATTGTTGTAAAGCCCTAGAACTTTTTTGGAATCCTTGGTATAACTTCGGATGAGATAGCGGTCCATGAACGTTGAGTCAGGGCTTGCCCAATTGCTCAAAATAGTGCTATCACTGAAGGATTTCTTCCACCAATAACCACCGTTTCCTTGAGCATTCCGCATGGCCTTTGCGTCGAAATAGCCAAAATTCTGATACGTATTTAAATTCAAACCTGCCAAATTGATGTCAACTACGAAACGACCATCCACAAAACTTGCGGGTTGTAATTGTGTTCCCATGATTCCCGCATAGTTGCTGGTAGAAACTCCTTGATAGCTCTGAGCTTCCGTGAGCTTCGCGAAAACAAGTAAAGTGAGGAGAATATAATTTTTCATTCTTTTTTCCTGTAGTTAAAAATTGTATTGGATTAAATACCCGTTCAGTAATGTTGTAATTGAACACCCTGAACTACCAAAAGGAGTGGATTGAAGTTCCCCTTGACTAGGACGTTCTTCTTGGTCAAAGATGGAGCCATTAGGGTTGAGTAAAATGAGTTTGTTCTGCAGGTCGTCCCGAAGTACCACAAGACCTGAACCGGTATGTACATCACTGATTTCGCTAAGGGGCGTTGTAGTTTTCCATCGAATCTTGCCTTGAATCGCAAAAATTACGGTTTTGTTATCGTAAAATAGCGTGCCATTCTGACCATCCAAGGTAAGTTCTCCACCAAATTTCCAATATGAGGGCACTTGAACCTCCAAGCTTTGTTTCAAACCATGAAGTTCCATTCCTTTTTTCCCCCTAAAAATAGCTCCTGAGGAGGTAAAACCCACAAAATCTTGAGGATTACCATTAAACTTGTATTTCTTGCCGTTGCTGATGTCCAAGTAAAGAACCTGATTCCCTGTTTTAATTCCGACGCCATGTTTCCCATTGATAAGCATGCCTTTCCATTGCTCAATGGTTTCAGAGAAACTGATTCTCTTTTGTTGCTTGCCCGTTTCCGTATGGTAGAAAAGGAGTTCATTTGATTTAGCTAAACCAAATACGTTTTGTTGATTTACTACTGTTTGTATGGGCTCTCCGTAAAACGTTCCTTTAATCGTAAATAGTTCCCTTCCCATGCGATCAATAACTTGAATACTTCCGTTTTCATACAGTAAAATGTGGTCGTTTTCCAAAAGTGACGTCGTTAAACGTAGGGGGCGATAGGCTAAGGTGGATGGGTGTTTTTTTCGCCACTTTAAGCTGCCGTTTTTATAACCAATTAATTCTTGATCGGTCTCCATTACAACATTTCCTCTGCCGGATAACGCACAAAACGATATAACAGGGGCCCCAGGATTCATGGTGAAGTAGTTCTTGATGTTTTCTACTTCTTGAGGCTTTTGAGCCGTCTCGTTAAGTGAAATGCGTGTAAAAAGGAATTGGTTATTAATCCAACTAGCGGATTCTAATTTTGAAGACGATTTTTTCCGATAAGAACATGAACGAGGTAAAGAATTTAACGCGTCATTATCTTTGTTTTTTGTTGAAGTCGTTTTGCGCATATCAACCTCTAAAAGCAAAGCATCTAACGCATTCTCACTCGAGGTAATATATCCAATGCCATCTCGACTGAAAGCAGTAAGATCTGCGGTTTTAGTAAGTTCATTAAATGCACTACATACCGGAAGGTTTGAAAGCTTAATTCGGTCTTTGTTTTCTTCCGTGATGTGATAATATTCGTTTAAAAACATAGATAATTGATCGGAAGATTCCATGTCAAATAAAAATATCGGCGCATCGTTGAAAACGATCAACACACCGCCTGTTTTCATTATATTCTTAAGCGGACTTTTGGCGGCGAATCGGTCGGTGAAAAAAAGATAGTTCTTCTCGTAAAATTCATAATGGGTAAGCTTTTCAGGTAGGTAAGGCCCAAAAAGGCTAAAATCATCCACCAACGAACCTTTGTTTTTGCGGGTTTTTTGGCATCGATAGGCAATCGTTCCATGTGGTTTTACATAGAAATTTTCCACCTCCCATTGAGGGGAATCAACATGTATGATGCTGTAGCTGCTCTGGCCATCGATTTCAAAAACAGGATTTTTATGCGTTTCCAAATCCATTGAATAATCGAACAGAACAAGTTCTTTGCTGTTGAATTTGCCTCGATATTTTCCAAAACTAAAGGTGTTATTTCCGGTTATTTCAAAAGAATATATTCCGTTTTCGAAGAGTTGTCGAATTCGTTTGAAATTCCATTTCTCTTGAAGAAGAATAACAATTAATCCTTTATTCTTGCTGATAAATGCTGTCCTAAGGTCATGGAAATTGTTTTTAAGTGTTGCTATGATGGAAAGGTTCTTTTGGTTGGCATCTATTTGAAGATCTTGTAGGTTAAAATCATTGGGGTGATGTATAGCAATAATTTTACCGTCTTCTTCGCTAAAATAGCCCAGAAATGAGGATTCTTTGGATGGAGCAATTACCGAAATGAAAGCAAATATCCCCCAAGATAATGCGGACAAAAAAAGACTGAAAAATACAACACGTTTAATCACATTGCGAAACTAAAAAGTACGGGGAGTCATGCAACGTGCTTTTTGATAATAAATGAACATTCTTTTGTGTACTATGGTTGGAACAATGACCTTTGTAGGAGGGTTTTTACGATTCCAAAGGAGGCTCGGTGGTGAATCGAAATGCCGTTTTCAAGAAGCGCCTGTTCGTGTTTTTTGGTAGGATAGCCCATGTTTTTTTTCCATCCATACACTGGAAATTCAACGTCTAGTTGATCCATGTATTGGTCTCGGTAAGTTTTAGCCAAAATAGAGGCTGCTGCAATAGATTGATAGATTCCATCCCCTCGAATGATGCATTCGTGGGAAACATTGTGGTAGGGTTTGAACCGGTTTCCATCAACCAAAATGTGCTCCGGGGTTACGGATAGCCCATCCAGAGCAACATGCATTGCTTCAATACTTGCGTTAAGAATGTTAATTTCGTCGATTCGACGTGGGCTTACGAAGGCAACTGCATAGGATAATGCTTCGCTTTCAATTTTGAGTTTTAATTGTTTCCGCTGTAAAAGCGTAATTTTTTTCGAGTCGTTTAATCCTTCAATGGGGTTTTTCAAAATGACCGCTGCCGCCACCACGGGGCCAGCTAAGCAGCCTCTACCTGCTTCGTCGCATCCCACCTCTAGGGCTAAGTTAGAGCGGTTAAAAAGTAAGGGATGCTTTTCCATTTGTTGCTTTATTATGCTAAATTCGCAGTAAAAGTAAAAAAGATGAGATATTTAATCCTTGTTTTGGTGTTGGCTGCATCAACTAGCTACAAAGCGCAACAAGTTACCGTAGTTTCAAAACTGACCAGCCAAGAAATCGAATTAGAGGCAAGAAAAGGGCACTTTCAATGGTTGTTTCCAGAAGGTACTACCTCCGAGACGTTGGACAAAATGGCTAAATATTACAGCACCTCATTTTCCTATACCTTTAACAACGAAACCAAATTGGTGGATGTTTACCCTGTAGCAGACTCTGAGGATACGCGTCGCATCATGTTGCGTTTTCTTGGAGCAAATCAAGTTCAGAAAATTACCGTAGGTGAAGAAGAATATGAGCTGTATACGTTTTACGAAAAGTTCATGAAATTTAAAGGAGAATGATATGAAAGCGATTGGAATCTTGGCATTGATTACCTTACTCTTTAGTTGCGCTGCTAGTAAATCGGAATTTGGATTGGTAAAAGTGAATGAATCCGAAGCGATTTCGGTTGCGGAGTTGGTCGCTCAAATGGACCGTTCTAAAGCGCCTCAGGTCTTTACAATTAAAGCTCCTTTGTCGGCTGTTTGCCAAAACGCAGGATGCTGGGTACAAGTTCCCAAACCCGATGGAAAACCGTTAATGGTCCGATTCAAAAACCATTTTACGATCCCACCGTCAACACCCATTGGTACTGAGACCTATATTCATGGCATTGCATATTGGGATACAGTTTCAGTGAAAGCCTTACGGCATTTCGCAGAGGATGCTGGAAAAAGTATGCAGGAAATTGAAAAAATCAACCAGCCTGAGTTTAAGTTGAATTTTGAAGGAGATGGCATCAAATGGAATTCCGGAAAAGTAAAAAGTAACTGATTAGTACGGAGCATAGACTCACTATCATACCCACATACCAAGTGTCGGATAGAAACCAAGCAACTAAGTTGATGGGAATCAAAGCAATGGAGAGAAGGTGAAATTTACCTTGATTATTTGATTTTCCGGAAGTCATGACAATGATTCGGTGTAATTAAATAAGACAACGATCTGTCGTTGGCTTCAACGGGCAGTTGGGATAAAGGTTCAAAAAAATGAAGACCAATGGTTATGACATCGGCCCGACACGCACTTATAAAACGGTCATAAAAACCTTTGCCATAACCCAAGCGATTCCCGTAAAGATCCATTGCCAATACGGGTACTATGATCACGTCGAATTCCTCTGGATTTAAGGGTGATTTTCGAAGTTCTGGTTCAGGAATCCCATATCGATTTTCAATCAGCAAGTCTCCCGGTTGGTATCGCCAATGGCTCATGCTTGCGGTAGTAAAATCACTGATGGGTAAATAAACTTCATTTTTTTCGCACAATTCCTTTATGATAGGGAGCGTATTTACCTCATTTTTATTTCGTATCGGAGCAAAGCATGAAATTTTCTGGTGGTAAAAGTTGAATTTATCGTTTAGCAACGAGGCGATTTCGGCGGAAAGGAGTTCAATTTCGGCCGAGGTCAAGAGGGCTCTTTTTTGCAATACGGCACGCCTTATTTCATCCTTACTTTCCAACCTATTCACAAATAATTGTTATTTTTAACCTTAAATTTAACAGTGAAAATCAAAGGTATTTACTTTTTGTGGATTTTAGGTTTAACCTCTCGTTTCTTTGCACAAACCCTAGAAGAAGAAGAGACGTTTGTTCCAAAAACATTTGCATCAACCAGAATTATTTGTGGTCATTCCGTAGAAACCTTGCCTGAGCGAACCCTGGATTTCAGAATTGAGCATCGATTTGGCGACATGTTCGGCGGGAATGGTGGAGTTCAAAACATGTTTGGTTTTGATAATCTTGCCGACATCCGGATTGCTCTGGAATACGGCCTTACGAAAAACATGATGGTTGGATTTGGAAGGTCAAAAGGAGCAAACACTCCGTATCGTTCGTTGCTTGATGGATTTTTAAAATATAAAGTACTGTCGCAAGGAAAGGAAAGTCCAATTTCGCTTTCTGCTATCGCTGGAGCTTCGTTCACGTACATGATGGCATCAAGTGACCTCTCGCAGGTAAGTCATTTTCCAAAGGTCAGTCATCGTTTTGCCTACTTCACTCAAATAAATGCGGCAAGACGTTTTGGTGATCGTGTGAGCATTGCACTAATGCCAACCTTGGTGCATCAGAATTATGTGGCTGCAAACGATCAAAACGATGTTTTTGCTCTCGGAGCCGCTGCTCGGGTAAAATTGACCACCCGATTCGCCTTGATAACCGAGTACTACCATACATTTGCCGCTGCGGGCTTGAGACCTTCCAATGAATTTAAAAGAAGCCTTGCTTTTGCGTTAGAATGGTACACCTTTGGCCATACCTTTACCATCAACCTAACGAACGCTGCTGGTCTAGGTGAAACACAGTTTGTGAACAATACGTATTCTGATTGGTTAAAAGGACAGTTTAGGCTCGGATTTTGTGTTGCAAGGAAATTTACTTGGGAATAACGTAAATAACAATAACCATGAAAAAAAATGTAACGTTCTTATTTTATTCGTTGCTCTTTATTGTTGCGACGTCGATGTCTTTAGCTCCTAGTGGGGATTATGAAGTTTCAGATGGTCACTCCATCGCTTTTAAAAGCGCGGACCCCTCAGGTAAATTCACCGATATTAGCGGAGATGTAACCTACAGTTCGGACAATCCAACAGCAGCAACTTTCGACCTCAAGATCCCGGTGAATACTATCAGTACAGGAAATGGATTGATGAATAAAAAAGCCCTAACGAAAGAATGGTTTGAAGAGTCAACCTATCCAAATATTAAATTCAATTCCACCGTCGTCACAAAAGATGAAAAAGGTGACTTGCAGATTAAAGGAAATTTAACCATCAAAGGAGTGAGCAAAGAGTATACGATTCCTGCAACAGTATCGGGTAGTGCTTCCAAATATACCTTTAAAGGAACCTTTTATGTCAATCGAATCGATTTCAAGGTGGGAAAGAAGAGTGAAACGGTGCCTGATAAGATGAAAATTGTTTATGAATTGCCGGTAAGTAAAAAAGTAGACAAGTAATGAAAAGAGTATTGCTGTATGGCCTGGTCACGGCCCTTCTGTCTTCCCTAGTAGCGGGGGTTTATTTACATTATTATTATGCAATGGAGTTCGACGAGAGTTTCAAGGTGATGCCGATTTGGAGGGTGGTTTCCTTGTATTGGGCGATTTCTTTGTCGAGCGTTTTTGTGGCCCACTGGATTTATCAGAAGTTTAATTTTCTCGGATTGTTGATATTGAATTCCTTGGTGATCTGCTTGAGCATTGCGAGCATTGGTTATCCTATTACCTATGTTAATCAGGAGATAGACACTACGTTTATTTCCATTGCTGCAATTCCTGCACATTTAATTTTGCCCCTTTTTTGGTTGGGCCTACAGCCTCTGATGTTTTTTAAAAAGAATTGAAGGCATGTGGGGCGAGGCAATAATTAACACACGGGCAAAAGGATTTAGAACAACCTTGATCCTCGCTGTTATTTATTTCGGGTTGCTTACTTCGTGTACGAAGGATAAGGTTGATATTTCAGCTACACCCAATTGTCCCGATACCCTTTCCTTTAATAACGATGTTTTACCTTTGATACAAGAGAACTGTTCCGCTTGCCATAGTTCAGGAAACGGAACGGGCTATACTTTTACAAATTATGGAAATATAGCTGCTTCCGCTGATGCTATTTTAGGTTCAATGCGTGGGGAAGGATACCAATTAATGCCTCAGGGTGGACCTGCCTTACACGATACCATCATTAAAAAGGTTGAGTGTTGGGTATTCCAAGGAAAATTAAATAACTAATCAAATAATTCATGAACACATTTAAAGTACTTTCCATCATTTCTGTAGCTTCTATTTTATGTGCTTTTATTTGGAATGCCAACCCCCAAAAGGTGCATTATAAAATGTCACCAACAAATTCTGGAGGCGCAGCACCCGGTAAAACCGGCGCACCGGGAGAAACCAATTGTACTCAATGTCATTCAGGATCGACGGTTCAAGATGGGAATTTGGAGAATATTTTGGTTATAAGTCAAGGCGGAGTTCCTATTAATACCTACACTCCTGGACAACAATATACGGTTAATTTAAGTATGGCATCCAATCCCGTAAAGAGGGGATTTCAAGCAACTGCATTGAATTCAAACAATGCTATGGCAGGAGCGTTTACTGGTTTAGCAGGAAATACAAGTATTAATGGCTCAACAAAAAAATATGCTAATCATACATCGAGTAGCAATACGAGTGCCTCTGCGCCAAATTGGACCTGGACCTGGACTGCACCGAGTGCAGGAACTGGCGACGTCACATTTTACGTAGCCACCAATAAAACGAACAACAATGGAAATGACAACGGTGATCTGATCTATTTATCCCAGTTCTTGATTCAGGAGGCATCAAATGCCGGGATCGAAGAGCATTCTTCCACAAACATTGCGTTTCTCGGGATATCAACAGAAGCAATTACTTTTGAAAGTATGAATGAAGTTGACCGAATAAAAGGGATAAGCATTCATGATGTAAACGGAAATCGATTGTTTTTCAGTCCGGAAATTATAGAAATCAACCATCAATATGTTATCCCTCGTCCAAAACAAATGCAAAAAGGTTTGTTTTTTGTAACGTTTCAAGTGAACGACCAACTTATTTCTAAGAAAATCTCAATAGCCTTGTAAGGTTTTCATGAAGTGTAATAGCTTGATAAGTAATTGTTTGAAAAATAATTTAAAAAAAACGAAACTTTTATTCGCTGTCTCAAGTACAAACTAAGGCTTTTTTTTCGTGAAAAATTTTTTTCATCCAAAAAGACCTTGTATCTTTGCACCCGCTTTGAAAGAAAAGAGAGCGATACTCTAACGAGAGTTGAAAAAAAAAATTGAAAATGTTTGTTAGTTTAAATAAAAGGTGTACATTTGCACCCCCTAACAAAACAGAACGGGTTTTTTGAATAGGTGAGAGTAACATCGAATTTATTTGCAATAAAGTTCATTGACGTATTGAGAAACAAAGGAAACAGCGTTTTTAAAGAATAAAACAACATCTCGAGCTCTTACAAATTCACGTTATTTTACAACGGAGAGTTTGATCCTGGCTCAGGATGAACGCTAGCGGCAGGCCTAACACATGCAAGTCGAGGGGCAGCATAAATTAGTTTACTAATTGGTGGCGACCGGCGCACGGGTGCGTAACGCGTATGCAACCTACCCTGTACTGGGGGATAGCCCGGAGAAATTCGGATTAAGACCCCATAGTATTACGGAATCGCATGGTTCTGTAATTAAAGGTTACGGTACAGGATGGGCATGCGTCCTATTAGCTAGATGGTGAGGTAACGGCTCACCATGGCTACGATAGGTAGGGGGCCTGAGAGGGTGATCCCCCACACTGGTACTGAGACACGGACCAGACTCCTACGGGAGGCAGCAGTGAGGAATATTGGTCAATGGGCGAAAGCCTGAACCAGCCATGCCGCGTGCAGGAAGACGGTCCTATGGATTGTAAACTGCTTTTATTTGGGAATAAACCTCTGGTCGTGACCGGAGCTGAAGGTACCAAATGAATAAGCACCGGCTAACTCCGTGCCAGCAGCCGCGGTAATACGGAGGGTGCAAGCGTTATCCGGAATCATTGGGTTTAAAGGGTCCGCAGGCGG
>JBJOJZ010000046.1:0-4069 GCA_046046325.1 Bacteroidota bacterium | reverse complement strand
TCAACAGCGCACAGGCTAAGCCCGTATCGTAAAAATAAAGTTTGGGTGATTTTACAATCCGCTTGTTGTAATTCTCATAAAATGGCTGTAGTAAACGTATAACATAGGTGCTTTCAAGGATGGAAATCCACGATTGGGCTGTTCTTACGTTGATACCGCAAGCATTGCTAATAGCAGCAAGATTAACCTGTTGTCCGACTCTACCTGCGCACAAACGCAAGAATTTTTGAAAGAGTAATACATCCTCTATTTGCTTTATTTGCCGAACATCGCGCTCCACATAAGTTCGAATGTAAGAAGCATACCAAACCGACGGAGTACGTGATTTGACAATCACCTCCGGATAAAAGCCACGAACTATAAGGTCTAATAAATCGAACGACCTAAACTTTTCAGGTAGCTCATGGTAACTTAAAGGCAATAAATCAAGAACACCTATACGCCCAGCCAAGGATTGAGTGATTTGTTCTTGTAATAAAATGTTATTGCTCCCTGTTAAAATGAATAAACCGTCTTCTTCATGGTCATCCAATATTTCTTGTAAATAATTCAACAAAATGGGTGCACGTTGAACTTCGTCCAATATCGCTCCCTTTACAAAACGATTCAAAAAAGCACGAGGGTCTTGGTTGGCTAATTCGTACTCGTCGGGATTTTCCAGTGAAACATACGCTTTTCCTGTAAAGCTCTGTTTTGCTATCGTCGTTTTGCCTGATTGCCGAGGCCCAACAATCAATACTGATCGGAATGACTTGGCATATACCCTCAGTATTTCGGTTATATCCCTTTGAATTTTATTATACATTTATTGTACTTTGATGCGTTAAATGTATAAAAATTCTTTCAAAAAACCCACCAAAAAAATGCGTCATTTAGCATTAATCGCATTAATAACTGGTTCCATAACTTAAGTTCACTTCCCCGAGTGTAACCTGAATCACATGCAACAATTCCAAAAATATACTACCTTCGTACTATGACGTGGCAAGAAATTTCATTGCTCTTGGGGATTGGTTCGGTTGCTGGTATTCTCAGCGGTTTTGTCGGGGTTGGTGGCGGCATTGTCATCGTTCCCGCCTTGGTGTACGTGGTCGGTTTTTCCCAGTTTCAAGCTCAAGGAACCAGTTTGTTCATCCTCTCCATGCCCGTGGTTGCTTTGGCCCTGATGAATTATGCCAAGTCGGGTAATGTGCATTGGAAATTCGGACTCGTGGTCGCTGCAGCTTTCGTGGTGGGTGGCTACATTGGGTCCAAGCTCGCCCTTCGCCTTCCCGAAGCGTGGGTTAAGTTGATTTTTGGGGCAATTATGGCCTACGTAGCGTTTAAAATGCTCTGGTCGGGTTATCAAGGAATTTCCAACCATGAGTCCTGATTTTCTGCGAGATATAGCTCAGCGCGTTGCTCCCAGAGCGCTGCAACACCGCGAAACCCTTCACAGGAACCCTGAACCCTCGTTTCAAGAACACGCTACCATGGCCTACGTGGTTGAAGTGTTAACCCAACTTGGGGTGGAGCACGAAGCGAAGGTTGGCGGTACAGGAGTGGTCGCGTATTTTCATTCCCAAAACTCCCAACGCTGGATTGGATTGCGTTGCGAATTAGACGCCTTGCCCATTCAAGAAGAAACACAAGCCTCCTATCAATCCACGGTTCCGGGGTGGATGCACGCATGCGGACACGACGTCCACACCGCCATTTTATTGGGGGTCGCTGAGGTGCTTGCCCAGCATACTGTCGAATTACCTTATTCCGTAAAATTGATTTTCCAACCCGGCGAAGAGCAATCCCCCGGCGGAGCAAATTACATCATCGAAGCAGGTGTTTTGCACAATCCACCGCTCGATTTCATGGTTGCCTTGCACGTTTACCCGGAGCTCTCCGTAGGTTTCTTCGGTATTCGGTCCGGTCTCTATATGGCTTCCAGCGATGAAATTCACCTGGAAATCATTGGTAAAGGTGGCCACGGTGCCCTTCCGCAACAGTGCATTAATCCGCTGAACATGGCGGCCGAAATAATCCTGCATGCCCAACTGCTGATTGATCAATTCCAGCCCGAGGACGTCCCGACAGTTTTGAGTTTTGGGCGCATGGAAGCCCTTGGTGCGACGAATGTCGTTCCCTCCACGTGCAGCCTCAAAGGGACTTTTCGAACCTTGAACGAAGCTTGGAGATCCGAATTTTTTGAACTCTTTGAAGATTTTTTACGGAAAATAGAACACCGTTATGGTGGCGAAATTCGCTTGCATCGAAATTCGGGTTACCCTTTCTTGTACAACGATCCGCAAATAACTTCTTGGGTGGAAAAGGGCCTTGTGAGTCAATTCGGTGAGGAGGCCATCGTTCCCTTGGATTACCGAATGACGGCGGAAGATTTCGCCTTTTACAGCCATAAAATTCCGGTGAGTTTTTTCCGCCTGGGCGTTGGAGACCCCAATAAGGCGCAGAATTACAGCGTCCATCATCCAAAATTTGACATTCACCCCGATGCCATTCAAAAGGGCATCGAAGCCATGCTAGTCGTGCTATTTCAAGGTTAAATTTCCGTGAATTCCTCCGGTTTCGAGTAAATTGCTTACCTTGGTGGAACAAATAAGCGTATGGCATCTTTAGCTCCCATTAGCGGTGTATTAGGCAATCAACGAGCAGCACACCTGTTGCGGAGAGCAACCATGGGTCCTCGCTTGTCCGATATCGCAACTTTTGCGCAAATGAACGCTCAAAGTGCTTTCAATGCCTTGAACCAAGCCGATCCAACGCCTCCGCTTCCGAAAGATCCCAATACCAACAGCGATTGGATTTTCCCTAATTTTCCCGACCCAAATCAAATCAACGATATTTGGTCGGACCTCACGCGTTATTGGTGGTTGGAAACGCAACGGGCCTCGGGTCCTAATTTAACCGAGCGCATGGTGTGGTTTTACCATACCCATATTCCCGTGATTATGACCCGCATTTCGTGGGCTCCTCAGTTTGCCGTGGATTACCTTCGCTTGTTGCGCCATCATGCCCTTGGGAATTATAAAGAGTTGGTCAAAGCTATTTGCATCGACAACGCCATGCTGGTGCATCTCGATGGCACCTTGAACGTGAAGGGAGCCCCGCAGGAGAATTTTGGCCGTGAATTTTTGGAGTTGTTCACCGTTGGAAAAGGTCCAGAAGTGAGCCTTGGCGACTACACCCATTTTACCGAAGTGGATGTCAAGGCATTAACCCGTGTTCTCACCGGTTGGACCGTGGATTCAAGCTTTCAAACGGTAGATGCCCTCACAGGAATTCCAACGGGCAAGGTAAAGGCAGATATTAACAACAATGCTACCCAACACGACGTAAGCACCAAGCAGTTTTCCTACGCTTTCAATTCCAGTTCCATTCAAACCACGGGCGTTGTCAACGGAACCTGTCCCAGTTCTTCCGTCGTTCAGGAATTGCACGATGCCGTGGATATGGTGTTTGCCTCGCCGAACACGGCGAAACACATTGTACGAAGAGTTTACCGCCAATTCGTGTATTTCGATATTACCCAAGAAATTGAAACCGACATCATTGAACCCTTGGCCAGCACGCTCATGGCCAACAACTACGATTTGATGAGCGTCTTGGAAATCTTGCTGCAAAGCGAGCATTTCTACGATGTTGATACGCCGCAAACCAACGACAACAGCGTAGGAGCCATCATCAAATCGCCCATTGAAGTGGTCATTTCAACCATGCGCTTCTTCGAACTTTCGGTTCCGAATCCCACCACGCAACTCAACCAACATTATGCGCTGTACAGCCAATTGTTGGGCGAATTAAGCCTTCAGGGGATTGAGCTTTTCGAACCGGTAGATGTTGCAGGCTACGACCCGTATTTTCAAGTTCCTGCGTTTCATCGCTACTGGATTTCAGCCAACTACCTCGCCAATCGGTACAAGTTTTCCGAATGGTTGATCAATGGTTTCAGCAGCGGTGGTAGCCTCTTGATGAAATTGGATATCCTTCCCTTTGTTTTATCCCACGCTAACCAACCCTCGGATGCTGATGCCTTGGTTCAGGATTTTGTGGAATGGTTGATTCCAATCGCGTTAGA
>JBJOJZ010000156.1:0-8975 GCA_046046325.1 Bacteroidota bacterium | reverse complement strand
CAAGGAATGTTACAGGCTTACCTCGCCGAGGATTTAGAAGGCCTGTATAAGGATATTGTCGCGGAATCGGAGGGCTTTCCGAATTTCATCGAGGATTTCCTCAACCGAAGAAACCGGAATTGGATTCCTGTCATCAGCTCCCAAGTGGAGCACGGCGCTACCTTCATTGCTGTTGGGGCGGGTCATTTACCCGGAGAGCAAGGCGTCATTTCCTTGCTCCGAAATGCAGGATATACCGTGACACCTGTGGTTCAGTGATTTTTTCTCCTTGAGAAAATTTATCCACAAAGAGCTGTATACTAATTAATTAGTTAAATTTGTTAAGCTGGTTTAACCAATGATTACCATTGGGTTGTTTTCCAATTATTCTGTAGTTCTGCATGAATCTATACCGTTAAGTAGTAATATGAACTTTATGTGAATTTAATCTTATGTCAAAACGACCGATAATTGCCAATGTTTTTTTTATTCTGGGGATGTTACTTTGGATTCCCAGTTTTATTCTGGCGCTTGCTGCATGGGGAGGGTGGGTAACCTTGACCTTGACCCAAGAAATCATCGTTTGCGTAACGTTCATCCTTAGTTTAATCATCGTTAATTTCTTCAAACCCGACTGGGCAAAAGATGAATGAATTAAAATTTACCCTATGTTATATATCAACCGGCTATTCTTGGTTATTTGCAGTTTAATTGCGCTCTCGAGTTGCAGCCCATACCCTATGAGTTCTGATGAATTCAGCGAGGCTCTTCCATTCTTAATCGTGTTTTTTATTATTATTGCCATTCCCGCAGCTATTTATATTCTATTCGGTTTTGAGACAAAAAAGGAGGGAAATACCGTTTCATTTAGAAAAAAGATGTGGGCAGTTTGGGCAGGAATGGCGGCGTATTTTTGCCTCTGCCTTTGGATTTTTTGCTGGACCTACATCTTACTTTTCATCGTAAAAGACGATGCAGATAAATTCCCAAGCTGGTTGAGGTATGCCTTATCCGCAGGAGGAATCATCGGTGGTGTAACTTTTTTCTATAGAGCTATCCAAGTCTACCGTAACCGATTCGATAAAATCACCGTTTTCGAGGATCGAATAGAGATTGTAAATAACGGTCACGTACCAGCACATACAACCATTTTTTTTCGAGATATCAAAGAATTGAATGTTACGGAAGATTCATTTGCTGACGATGACTCCAGCAGCTATCTTAAAATCAACGACTACGTGCTAGACCTTCGCGACGTCAATTTGCGTAAAAAGAGTGACGAAATTGGACAAATTTTAACGGCTAACTTGAAAGCTTTTCGTGCCAAGAATTCTGAACCTGGGGAAACATCGAACCAATAATACATTTCAACATGGGAAAAATATACCAAGGCAGATATGCCTCGTCCTCTGACCAAGTAGCAACTTTCGAAAACGGTAAAATATTTCGAGGGAGGTATACCTCTTCCAGCGATCAAGTGGGATTGATTGAAGGAAGTAAAATTTATGCCGGACGTTATGCGAGTTCCAGCGATCAAGTAGGCACCATTGACGGCAATAAGATTTACCGTGGAAGGTACACATCGTCCAGTGACCAAGTTGCCACCATTGATGGAAATAAAGTCTACCGAGGAAGATACACCTCTTCAAGCGACCAAATTGCAAATGTCGATGGAGGCGCAGCAACAGCGGCAGCGGCCGCCGCTTATCTCTTGCTTCTGTAATTACCTATCGCTTACTTAAAATCAGCATGGCCTCTCGCCTGCTTGCTGCCCTGCGGAATATTGTAGCGTAAGCCGCTGGAAGTTCCGATGCCAGGGCTGAACTTCATGCCCACCTTAGGAATCGACTGAAAGGCCAATTGTGGGCGCAGTTCGGTGTAAATCATCCATGGCATCCAAAAGGCGCGCTTGGTCCCTAAACGGAAATTAATCCCCAACGGAACGTATACATTAGCCCCCCAACTCATGGGATTTTTATACGTTTCACGCTCAAAGGTGTTGGTCTGATTGCCTTGATATCCTGAACCATAGCCTTGATAACTGTTCGTATACTCATTAAAGAGTAAGGTGGTTTTGGATTGGTAGGACAATCCAAAGGACAAGCCTGCTCCTGCAGAAAAGGCCCAGCGCTTCCCAGCTTCCTTTTCCCAAACATAGGCTGCCTCCAGTCGAAGCTGTTGGTTGCTGTAATTACCGTAGATACTTCTGCTCACCGTTGAATCAACAAAGGTCATGCTTCCGTTTTGGGAAGAAACCAAGGTATCCACCACGAACGATTCATAATTACTTAAATAAGCATTCATTAAATTGCTGCTAAAATTTGAAATCCCTAAGCGCAAGGTCCCGCTGCACGAAGGCAACTTCAAACCCAATTGAAGCGACTGAAAACTCGTATTGGAAGAGCCCCCGAAACCTGGATAAGGTCGCATGAAATTGTACATAGATAATCCATCTTGATATTGGCTTAAATCTTTCATCAGGATGGATGAACCAGGAGCAAGTGCCCCAAAATCAGAAAATTTCGAAGGTTCATCGCCAAAATTCCGGTACGAACCACTCGTTAAATGCACTTGGGTAATGTTCCACTGAGCGAAAAACCCGAAAGATAATCCACTAAAAAGCGAAAGTAAATATGTTTTTTTCATGCGTTTGTTTTTTGTTAAGACCTCTGAGACGCTATAAAGTTACATTTATTCTATGCGTCTTATTGTTTAACATTTGGAAAACAAGAGCGGAGGATTTTTGGATAATGGGCTACCTTTACTTGAACATACAGCATTGCATTGCCGCTGACGAAAATCTATTTTTCCGATTTACCAAAGTCAATTAAAATTTATCAACAATTAACCGCTACGAGGAATTAGGCGGAAGGAAAGGTGTATTTTTGTACTATGAGCCAATTTGTTGTTTCTGCAAGAAAATACCGCCCCCAGACCTTTGATACCGTCGTTGGGCAGGGTGGTATTACCGAAACGCTTAAGAATGCGATAAAAACGAAGCATCTGGCTCAAGCTTTTCTATTTTGCGGTTCAAGAGGAGTTGGTAAAACCACAACTGCCAGAATTTTAGCGAAAACCATTAATTGTTTCCAGCGCACGGAGAACGTAGAGGCATGCGATGCCTGCGAATCCTGTTTGTCGTTCAATTCAGGAAGTTCGTTAAACGTTTATGAATTGGACGCAGCGTCCAATAATTCGGTGGATGATATCCGTGGATTAATCGATCAAGTTCGAATCGCACCGCAGTTAGGGGATTTTAAAGTGTATATCATCGATGAGGTTCACATGCTATCTCCTGCGGCTTTCAACGCGTTTTTAAAAACCTTAGAAGAGCCGCCTCCACATGCGATTTTCATCCTCGCAACTACGGAAAAACATAAAATCATACCGACCATATTGTCGAGATGTCAAATTTTCGATTTCAGCAGAATACGCGTTGCTGATATTGCTTCTCATTTAGCGAGCATAGGAGATAAAGAAGGCGTTAAATACGAACTTGAAGGATTGCATTTAATTGCCTCCAAGGCGGATGGAGCTTTGCGCGATGCTTTGTCGATTTTCGATCAACTTGTAACCTTTAGTGGTGGAAATATTACCTATCAGCAGGTATTAACCAATTTGCATGTCCTGGATTACGATTACTATTTGAAGGTGGTTGATTATCTGCGAAAAGAAGATATTGCCGGTGCTTTATTGGTATTCAGTGATATTTTAAATCGTGGTTTTGACGGACATCAATTTCTGTTAGGTTTGGCCGAGCATTTCCGCAACCTCCTTATGGTAAAGGATATTCGTACCGCCCCCTTATTGGAAGCTACGGATAATGTTCGTCAAAAATACGTTCAGCAAGCCGGTGAATGGGAAAAGCAACCCATTGTACGAGCACTTCATACCATTAGTAAAGCAGATGTAAGTTACAAGAATTCTAAAAATCAACGATTATTAGTTGAGGTTATGCTCATGGAACTCGGCTCACTTCAACAAGAGTCAGAAAAAAAAAATCCCTGACGGAACCCATTGAAATTCTTCCGTTTAAGGACCAAAAATCCAAAACCGAAATACGCACAGAAAAGGAATCACCCATGGTTGTTCCTCCACCTGTTCAGCCCACAGTTGAACCTACACCGAGCATCAGCAGTGCCCAAAGTATCAGCATTAAGGAATCGATGGAACTTTTTAAGGAAGCTCCAATTATACCCGATCATCAACTCCCAAGGACACCACTGAACAGCGACAGCTTGCGTTTAATGGCTAGAAAATATGCTCAAATGATGAGGGATGAAGGTAAAGAAACCTTTTACCACGCAATTGTCAAACGTGACTTTTTCTTCCATGACGAACACATTACATGGGTGGTTGATAACGAGGTTCAATTGGCTTACTTATCGCCTTTACTAGTGGATTTCATGAGTTATCTCAAAAAAGAACTGAACAACGGTTTTTTAACCATTAGCCTTGAACTCACCAAAGAAGTTGCAACAGAAAACAGACCTTACACAGGAAAGGACAAATTTCAGGCACTTGCCCGAAAAAATCCAAATTTATATACCTTAAAGAACCGTTTTAACTTGGATATCGAATTTTAAGCATGGACATTGTTTACCACGATTTAAGTAGGATGCAGGAGGTTCAGTCCTTCATTGAAGAATGGAATAATTCCCTGAGTTATCTTGAAGTTAAAAGCTCCGGTTCGACGGGAGATCCGAGAATCCATCGGTTAACGAAGGCGTTTTTGAAAAAATCCGCGGAGCGAACGTTATCCTATTTTAACTTAACTTCTGGGATGAAAGCAGGACTTTGTTTATCGCTTTCCACCATTGCGGGAAAGATGATGGTGGTTCGCTCCATCCTTGCAGAAATGGAGTTGCACGTTTTGCCGGTAAACCACAATCCATTAAAAGACCTTTCCATCGATTTGGATTTCACGGCCTTAGTGCCTGTTCAAGCCCTGAATTACCTCAGCAACGAATTGTCAAATCCGATAAATGGTATCGTTTTAATTGGAGGCGCTCCCATGAATGAGGGGCAGTTCCTAAAAATTTTCAAGAAGTTCAAGCAGGCATATCAAACGTATGGAATGACGGAAACAGCTTCCCATATTGCGCTTCGTAAAATTACAGAAGACTTTAACCAGCCTTACCAGCTTCTAGATGGAATTAGCATTTCTGAAAAAGAGGGTCAAATGGTAATCCACTGTAAAGAAATTGAGGGAGGTGTGCTACATACCCACGATTGCGTAGAATTGTTGGATGAGAAAACGTTTCATCTTTTAGGAAGAAGCGATTTTGTTTTCATGAGCGGAGGGAATAAAATTCATCCAGAAGTGCTTGAGAATCGGTTGAGCAACTTAATCCATGAAACCTGTTTAGTGGTTCCCGTTCCCGACGAAACATGGGGTGCTACGGTGGGCCTTGTTCTTTTAAAAAACTCGGAAATACCCTCTAGCGTAATCTTAAATGCTCATTTCTCCTCCTCTGAAATCCCAAGGAAATTGACGTTCGTTGATGAAATATTGACCACTGTAAATGGTAAAATAGATCGGCCAAAAATGCACCTTAAGCTCCAAAACCATGAATGGCAAGCGATGCTATGAACTATTAGGATTACCTGAAAACAGTACACTTGCCACGGTCAAAAAACGATTTCGTGCTTTAGCCAAGGAATATCATCCAGACCTCAATCCGAATGATGAAGCGACTTCGCAATTTCAACAGTTGTTAGAGGCCTACGAACGCATTCTTAAACAAGACTTTGATATTCACCGAAAATCGCCTGAAAAGCCTTATAAAACAGCCGAAGAAGTCCACCGTGAACGTTGGGAACGGGTCAATCGACGATGGAAGGAGGAGGAAGCGGAAATGAACGAATATTACCATAGCTTGGTAAGCGGTTGGCGATGGAGGGTTAAAATCGTTTATGCCGTGTTATCATTTTGGATTCTATGTTCAATACTTGCAGACTCCTTGCTTCCGTTTCGCGAAGTTAAGGACGTTGTGATTGGCTATGACCTGACCCCTTATCAAAGTTTCAATGATGCCTATGTTCAAGAGGTGAAACTACGTCGACATGGTTCGGTTTATGTTGCCAATTATCAGCCGCAACGGTTTAATGATCAACCGGAAATTGTGCTTCGGCAAACAGCGATATGCAGGTCAAATCATTCCATACAACATACTTTTGGCGGAGAGGTACTTTCTCCTGAAATTCACTTTAGTATGTATCGGCTAAAACTACCAATCATGCTTTTTTTAGGACTGAGCATTTTACTTCCTTTTTTCAGAAAGCCTTCGGTATTTTTAGTGTTAGGTTCATGGATAAACCTTTATTTTTCTGGGGCGGTTTTGGTTTTTGTCCTTTTATTTTATTTCCGGTTCATTTCATTATTCACCTTTGGTATTTTCCCATGACAAAAAAAGAGAAAGCTGCGTATATCGTCCAAGAACTCGAACGCTTATACCCTGAAACCCCCGTTCCTTTGGACCATCAGGATGCCTACACCTTATTAATTGCTGTACTGTTATCGGCGCAATGTACGGACGAAAGGGTCAATAAAATCACTCCGTTGCTTTTCGCGAAAGCGCAAACACCGCAAGCCATGGTTCAGCTCAGCATTGAAGAAATAAAAGCAATCATTCGGCCATGCGGCTTGTCGCCCATGAAATCGAAGGCCATTTTCCACCTTTCTGAAATTTTGTTGCGCGAACATGAGGGAAAGGTGCCGCAATCCTTCGAAGCCCTGGAAAAACTCCCTGGTGTTGGGCATAAAACCGCCTCAGTGGTTATGGCCCAAGCATTTGGAGTGCCTGCATTTCCCGTTGACACGCACATTCACCGCTTGCTTACGAGATGGGGATTGTCCTCGGGAAAAAACGTCAAAGAAACCGAAGGAGCTGCCAAACGCCTGTTTCCGAGAGACCTTTGGAACAAGCTCCATTTACAAATTATTTTTTACGGAAGGGAATACAGTCCGGCACGCAGTCCGAGAAAGGAGGTGGATTATATTACCCTTAAAATTGGAACGCCTAAAGCTTTGAAAGAGTTAAAATAGTTTTAAACAGCCTTTTCATTAACACAACTTTTAAGTAACTTTGATTTCTACTTAATTCACCCAGTTTTATGGATGCTCCTAATGCTTCTCGAAAGCCAACTAATCGTGCGAAAATTGTCAATCCCCTTACCCAGGAGATTGGAAGAATTCCCCCACAGGCCATTGATTTAGAGCAAGTTGTTTTAGGTGCGATGATGTTGGAGAAAACGGCGGTCAACGACACCATCGATATATTGAGTGAAAACAGTTTTTACGACCCGAAGCACCAGTTTATATACAAGGCGATACGTACGCTTTTTGCTGCAACGAGTCCAGTGGATTTGGTAACCGTTACAGACCGCTTATCCAAGTCAGGGGAACTAAGTGCTGCTGGTGGAGCAGGGTATATTTCCCAACTTACGAATCGCGTTGGATCAACGGCCAATGTTCAATATCATGCGCGCATCATCGCTGAGAAGTTCATCAAACGTGAACTCATTCGCGTGAGCAGTGAGGTAATAAAAAATGCTTTCGATGACACCGTAGATGTATTTGAATTGTTGAACGGAGCGGAACGCGATCTTTTTCAGATTGGCGATGGGAATATGTCAAAGCAAGTGGATGTAATGTCCAATGTGGTGCGCAATGCGATAGAAGAAATCGAAGTAGCTCGGAAAAATGCCGACGGAATCTCGGGAATTCCTTCTGGGTTTGTTGAAATTGATCAAGTTACCGCAGGTTGGCAGCGTTCGGATATGATTGTCATAGCAGCGCGTCCCGGTATGGGTAAAACAGCCTTTGTACTTTCCGCAGCCCGGAATACTGCACTTCAAGGTTACGGGGTAGCTATTTTCTCGTTGGAAATGTCGTCGGTGCAATTAGTAAAACGTCTCATTGCCGGAGAGTCTCGCATTAATTCTGAAAAACTGCGCAAGGGAGACCTTGCGGATCACGAGTTTCAACAGCTCCATTCCAGGATTCAAAAATTGGCGGCAGCTCCGATTTACATCGATGACACAGCGGCAATTAGCATTTTCGATTTTCGAGCCAAATGTCGGAGGTTAAAAGCACAATACGACATTCAACTCGTCATCATCGACTACCTTCAGTTGATGTCGGCTAAGGACGGAAAAAATTCAGGCAACCGAGAACAAGAAATTTCGATGATATCGCGTTCAATAAAGGAAATCGCCAAAGAACTAAACATTCCAATTATTGCACTTTCCCAGCTTAGCCGTTCCGTGGAGCAGCGAAGTGATAAGAAGCCTATACTTTCCGATTTACGTGAATCGGGTGCCATTGAACAAGACGCGGACATCGTATCCTTTTTGTACCGCCCTTCTTACTACAAGATCCTTAAATACGACGATGGGACCTCAACGCAAGGCATCGGGGAATTTTTGATTGAAAAACACCGGAACGGTAAAACGGCGGCGGTTCGATTAAGGTTTGAAGATGAATTTGCGCGCTTTTCTAATCTTAATGAGCCAGACCAATTCCTTGAAGCAAGTAACAACGATAGCCTAATGCGGTTTAACCAAGAATCGAATACGGTTACGATCCAAAGCAAAATGAACCAGAGCGACGATGATTTTAACTTTCAAGGCGACCAAAATGTACCCTTCTAAACAACTTTTCACCTCCCTACTCCTCTTTTGTTGCCTTTCTTGGACTTCCACCACTTGGAGCACTCAATTGTTGGTACCTATGGACGTTTCCCAAAGCAATCACCTAAAAGCATACGGAATCGCTTATTGGACCTTAGAAAATGGAGTAGTTATCGAATGGCTCCTAAACTATAAAGGTGGCTCATTTTTAATGCCTCATCTTCAAGAAATTGAACGCGAACTGAAAATCAGAGGGGTAAAATACCAAGTGGTTACCGATGGACAAGTGGCTTCCATTAAGGCAGAAATCGCCAACCCAGAAGTCAATATGGAGGTCATACAGCTGGAAAAGGCACCAAAAA
>JBJOJZ010000136.1:0-11386 GCA_046046325.1 Bacteroidota bacterium | reverse complement strand
GCTTTCGAAAGAGACCAACTTATCATCGTCGTTCCAATCGTATCGAATCACAATTTCGTTGGCATCCACGTATTCCACAACGCCATCTCCCTCGGCATTAATAAGCACCCGAGAATCTCTTGCAACCAATTCCTCGATTCCAGTACCAACGATTGGCGATTGAGGCTTCAACAATGGCACCGCTTGACGTTGCATGTTCGATCCCATCAATGCTCGGTTCGCATCATCATGTTCCAAGAAAGGAATAGAGGATGCTGCAATCGATGCAATTTGATTAGCTCCTACGTCCATTAATTGTAATTCTTTTGGACTCACCAATGGAAAATCACCTTCGCAGCGAGCTTTAACAACATCCGTTAAGAAATTTCCTTTAACATCCATTTTAGCATTTGCCTGAGCAATGGTTTTACCATCCTCTTCCTCTGCAGCTAGGTAAATGGGCTCCCCTGTAAAATCGACTTTACCGTTTTCTATTTTACGATAAGGGGTTTCAATAAAACCTAATTTATTAACTTTTGCATAAACACAAAGTGAAGAAATCAAACCAATATTCGGACCTTCCGGAGTTTCGATCGTACACAAACGACCGTAGTGCGTGTAGTGAACGTCACGAACCTCAAATCCTGCCCTTTCACGGGATAAACCACCAGGTCCTAGTGCTGACAACCTTCTTTTATGAGTAACCTCTGCTAATGGATTCGTTTGATCCATGAACTGAGAAAGCTGGTTGGTTCCAAAGAAGGAATTAATTACCGAACTTAAGGTTTTCGCATTAATCAAATCAATAGGAGTAAATACTTCATTATCGCGAACGTTCATGCGCTCACGTATGGTTCTTGCCATTCTGGCTAATCCTACACCAAACTGCGCGTATAATTGTTCTCCTACGGTTCGAACCCTACGGTTTGAAAGGTGGTCAATATCATCGATATCAGCCTTGGAATTGATAAGCTCTATTAAATACTTAACAATTTGAATGATGTCTTCTTTGGTTAAAACCCGCGAATCTTCATCGGGATTAATCTTCAATTTCTTATTAATTCGATAACGACCTACTTCACCAAGATCGTAGCGCGTATCGGAGAAAAATAATTTTTCAAATACTCCTTTCGCTGTTTCAAAATCCGGAGCATCAGCATTTCGCAACTGTCGATAAATATACTCAATGGCTTCTTTCTCTGAATTGGTTGAATCCTTTTGAAGGGTATTATATATGATTGTGTAATCCGTTGAATTTGCATTTTCACGATGCAAAATCAACGACTTAGCGCCGCATTCTAAAATTGCATCCAAGTGCTCTTCACCAATCAATAACTCACGCTCTAAAATCACTTCGTTTCGTTCCATGGAAACCACCTCTCCGGTGTCTTCATCCACAAAATCTTCAATCCAAGTCTTCAAAAGACGTGCGGCCAATCTCCGACCAATTAGTTTTTTAACCGTTGATTTAGCAATTTTAACTTCGTCTGCCAAACCAAAGATTTCAAGAATATCTTTATCGGACTCGTAACCCATAGCACGGAAAAGCGTGGTTAAGGGTAATTTTTTCTTACGGTCAATGTACGCATACATAACGCTGTTGATATCCGTAGCAAATTCCATCCAAGATCCTTTGAAAGGAATAATTCGTGCGGAGTACAATTTTGTGCCGTTAGCATGACGTGAATGTCCAAAGAACACCCCAGGCGAACGGTGGAGCTGAGAAACGATAACTCTTTCTGCCCCGTTGACTACAAAGGATCCTTTGGGAGTCATATAAGGAATCGTCCCTAAATAAACGTCCTGAACAATGGTTTCAAAATCCTCGTGGTCAGGGTCGGTACAGTAAAGCTTTAATTTAGCTTTTAGGGGCAAGCTGTACGTCAGACCTCGATCAATGCATTCCTCAATGGAGTAACGTGGTGGGTCAATAAAGTAATCTAAAAACTCAAGTACGAACTGATTTCTAGTATCCGTGATTGGAAAATTTTCAGAAAACACTTTGAAAAGACCTTCACTTTCTCGATTTTCGGGAGTAGTTTCTAACTGAAAAAACTCTTGAAATGATTTCAATTGAACCTCCAAAAAATCCGGGTAATCGAATTTATTTGTACTGGAGGCAAAATTAATTCTTTTAGAATTGCTTTGAGTTGCCAAGGGATATAATATTAATTTTTAATAAACGAGAAAACCTACTAAACAGGACAAGGCACCCGAATAATCGGTTGCCTTTCCTGTTAAAAAACGAAAAAACTACTTGATTTCAACTTCAGCACCCGCCTCTTCAAGAGCCTTTTTCAAACCTTCAGCTTCATCTTTCGATACGGCTTCTTTAAGGTTTGCAGGAGCTGCGTCAACTAGGTCTTTAGCTTCTTTCAATCCAAGACCCGTTAATTCTTTTACAAGTTTTACAACCGCCAACTTGTTAGGTCCTGATGCCTTTAAAGACACATTGAATTCGGTTTGCTCTTCCGCTTGTGCTTCACCACCACCGGCAGCAGGTCCACCTGCAACCATAACTGGAGCTGCAGCAGCAGGCTCAATACCGTATTCATCTTTTAAAATTGCGGCTAATTCATTTACTTCTTTAACAGTAAGATTAACCAGGGTTTCTGCGATTTGCTTTAAGTCAGCCATTTTTATTTAAATTTTAAAACGTTAATAATTATCTCTCTTCGAGGGTTTTTAAAATACCCGCTATTTTTGCACCAGCACCTTTAAGACCAGAAACAACATTCTTGGTAGGACTTTGTAACAATCCAATGATTTCGCCAATCAATTCGTCTTTCGACTTCATGAACTCAAGAGTTACCAACTGATTATCTCCAATGAAAATAGCTTCTTCAACGTAAGCCCCTTTTAAAATTGGCTTAGCGTTCTTCTTTCTAAATTCTTGAATTAATCGAGCAGGAGCATTCGCCTCTTGACTAATCATAATGGAAGTTGATCCTTTTAACAAACCAACTAATTCACCATAATTCCTTCCTTCAACGCGCTCCATTGCTTTTTTCAATAAAGCGTTTTTAACCACCTTTAAAGAAATTTGCGTTTGAAAACAACGTCTACGAAGTGCATTTACGGACTCTACCGTTAAATCCGCTGTATCGGTTAAATAAAGGACATTTGCTGTTGATAATTCAGCGGCCAAATCATCAATGTACTGTGCTTTTTCTTCTCTGTTCATAGTTCGATTTTAAGCAGTTACTGATTTGGTATCTATTTGAATTCCTGCACTCATGGTAGAGCTTATTGCGATACTCTTGATGTACGTTCCTTTTGCTGCAGACGGTTTCAAACGAATTAAAGTTTGAATCAACTCGTTTGCGTTCTCTTTTAGTTTAGAACCATCAAAACTAACTTTTCCAACGGCGGAATGTACGATACCGTATTTATCCACTTTAAAGTCAATCTTACCGGCTTTAACTTCTTGAACCGCTTTACCAACATCTGGCGTTACTGTACCAGTCTTTGGGTTGGGCATTAAACCTCTCGGGCCTAAAATTCGACCTAGAGCACCCACCTTACCCATTACTGAAGGCATCGTAATGATTACATCAACATCGGTCCAACCATCCTTGATTTTGGCAATATAGTCATCCAAACCAACAAAATCAGCACCCGCTGCTTTAGCCTCATCCTCCTTGTCAGGAGTACAAAGGACCAACACTCGCATGTCTTTTCCTGTTCCATGTGGAAGCGCTACGGTACCACGAACCATTTGATTCGCTTTACGAGGATCAACTCCTAAACGTACAGCAATATCAACTGATGCGTCGAACTTCGTTGTTGAAATAACTTTTACCAAATCACAAGCTTCGGAAAGCGCATAGGTTTTTGCTAAATCTACTTTAGACAAAACCTCTTTTCTTTTTTTAGAAATTCTTTTCATGTCTGTTCGATTTATTTAGTTTTTGGAGCATCGCCCCCTTTAACATTAACCCCCATGCTACGTGCTGTCCCTGCAACCATTGACATAGCGGCATCCACCGTAAAGCAATTTAAATCTGCCAGTTTATCCTCGGCAATAACGCGAATCTGGTCCCATGAAATGGTACCTACTTTCGACTTATTAGGCTCGGATGAACCTTTTTTGATTTTGGTATGCTCGATGATCTGAACTGCTGCAGGAGCCGTTTTGAGAATAAAATCAAACGACTTGTCTGCATAAACAGTAATTACCACGGGAACAACCTTTCCTGCTTTATCTTGGGTTCTTGCGTTAAACTGCTTGCAGAACTCCATGATGTTAACCCCTTTTGCTCCAAGAGCGGGACCAATTGGCGGCGAAGGATTCGCCGCACCTCCTTTGACTTGCAATTTAATCAAAGCTGCTACTTCTTTAGCCATTTATTCAAATTTATGTAGTCAAACATAAGTACTCACGGGAAGCTTTGTTCGTTTTCCTTACTCCTACGGTTAATACACTAATTAAACCTCTTTTTCCACTTGCATGTAGCTAAGCTCCAGCAAGTTCTTTCTTCCAAATATTTTTACCATCACCTTCAACTTTTTCTTCTCCTCATTAATATCATCAATTACACCACTAAAATTGTTGAAAGGACCATCGATCACTTTTACTGACTCTCCAACCACAAAAGGAATGCGCAACTCCTCCTCGTTCTCCGTTAATTCATCAACTTTTCCGAGAATTCTATTCACTTCTGACAAACGCATTGGAACTGGTGCTCCACCTTTCTCAGTGCCAAGAAAACCAATGACATTCGGAATGTTTTTAATCACGTGAGGAACTTCACCAACTAGATGGGCTTCAATGAGCACATAACCTGGCAGATAGGCCTTTTCTTTGTTGATTTTCTTTCCGTTTCGAATCTGAAAAACCTTTTCCGTTGGAATTAATATTTGTGCAACAAAATCATTTAAACGTTGACGGGTAATTTCAAGCTCCAGCAATTCTTTCACCTTCTTTTCCTTTCCGCTAATTGCACGGACTACATACCATTTTTTCGTAACGTCTGACATTTACTTTCGACTTAATAAATAAAACCTAATAATCCTCTCCACACATCGCCAGGTTTACCGGATATACCAAAGGTATAGTCCATTAAAAATATGACCAAGGAGAAAATAATTATAGAAACCAACACAATGATGGTGTTATTTTGCAACTCCTTCCAGGTTGGCCAAGTTACATTGTTGACCATTTCGGAGTATGTATCTATGATGTAGGTTCTAACGGATTGAAACACGATATATCATTTTTTTATTGCACGGGCGGTAGGATTCGAACCCACGACCAATGGTTTTGGAGACCACTACTCTACCAGCTGAGCTACGCCCGTTTAACAAGAGGAGATGTTTTCACACCTCCTCTCTTAAACTTATTCAATAACTCTAATTATTAAGCTATAATTTCAGTTACCTGACCCGCACCAACGGTTCTACCTCCTTCACGAATCGCGAAACGAAGACCTTTATCCATGGCAACAGGAACAATTAACTTAACATTAATACTTACATTATCCCCAGGCATAACCATTTCACGACCATCTGTAAGTGTGATTTCTCCGGTTACGTCAGTTGTTCTAAAATAGAACTGAGGACGATATTTGTTTTGGAACGGCGTGTGACGTCCCCCCTCTTCTTTTTTCAAAACATAAATTTCAGCTTTGAAATCTTGATAAGGCTTCGTTGAACCTGGCTTACAAATAACCATTCCACGACGGATTTGTGTTTTTTCAATACCGCGTAACAACAAACCAACGTTATCTCCAGCCTCGCCTCGGTCAAGGATTTTACGGAACATCTCAACACCTGTAACGGTAGAGCTCAACTTGGTATCACCCATTCCTAAAATATCAACCGCTTCACCTGAATTGATTACCCCAGTTTCGATACGACCTGTTGCAACAGTACCACGACCAGTAATCGTAAACACATCTTCAATTGGCATCAAGAACGGCTTATCTTTATCGCGTGGAGGAAGTTCGATGTACGTATCAACAGCATCCATCAACGCTTCAACAGTAGCCACCCACTGTGGCTCACCATTCAACGCACCAAGTGCAGAACCTTGAATCACAGGAGCATTATCACCGTCATACTTGTAGAACGACAACAATTCACGCACTTCCATTTCAACAAGTTCCAACAATTCTGGATCGTCTACCATGTCCACTTTGTTCATGAAAACAACCAAACGAGGAACACCAACCTGGCGCCCAAGAAGGATGTGCTCACGTGTTTGTGGCATCGGACCATCTGTTGCAGCAACAACCAAAATAGCACCGTCCATCTGTGCAGCACCCGTAACCATGTTTTTCACGTAGTCGGCGTGACCTGGACAGTCAACGTGCGCGTAGTGACGGTTGGCTGTTTCATATTCAATATGTGAAGTATTAATCGTGATACCTCTTTCTTTCTCTTCTGGTGCATTATCAATTGAAGAGAAGTCTCTTACTTGCGCAAGACCTTTAGATGCTAACACGCTGGAAATTGCAGCGGTAAGCGTAGTTTTACCGTGGTCAACGTGCCCAATGGTACCAATGTTGACGTGCGGTTTCGAACGATCGAAATTTTCCTTAGCCATTTTACTTATTTATTACTTAGTTAATACTCCTAAAAAATCCAAAACAAAAAAAAACAAAGCCATGAGTCAGGCTTAGAGCCAATGACGAGATTTGAACTCGTGACCTCTTCCTTACCAAGGAAGCGCTCTACCCCTGAGCTACACCGGCACAGTTGAGCGGGAGACGAGGTTCGAACTCGCGACATTCAGCTTGGAAGGCTGACGCTCTACCAACTGAGCTACTCCCGCTTAAAACAATTAACACCTATGTGGGGAGAGCAGGATTCGAACCTGCGAAGGTATGAACCAACAGATTTACAGTCTGTCCTCGTTGGCCGCTTGAGTATCTCCCCAACAATCTACGAGCCGATGGAGGGATTCGAACCCCCGACCAGCTGATTACAAATCAGCTGCTCTGGCCAACTGAGCTACATCGGCGAATGTTGGTAACAATAAAAAAAGAACACCCCGAGAATTTCGGTCTGCAAAGGTAAAAGCTTTTTTCGATTCCAAAAAATATTTCTAAGTTTTTTTCTTCTTTCGTTAAACTCCTTACCCGCTTTAACTATTTTTGGGCAACTTTCATGAAAAATATTCTCTTCTGCGTTAGTTCAGATGTCGTCACTGACCAACGAGTTCTAAGACACTGTAATACATTGATAAATAATGGTTTTAAAGTGACCGTTGTCGCAAGAAAGACGGATACAAGCCTCGAGCTACCCCACCTTCCCTATAAGGTTAAGAGGTTTTATATGTTTTTTCAAAAAGGACCGCTTTTTTATTTGTTTTTCAATCTTAGGTTGTTGTTGTTTCTACTCTTTCAACCCAAATCCATACTCTGGTCAAATGATATAGACACATTGGTTCCTTGTTACTTGATAAAACGCATCAAAAACCAGAAACTGGTTTTTGATGCACACGAACTTTTTACCGAAGTCCCAGAACTTGAAAACAAAACCCTAAAGAAGAATGTGTGGAGCTGGGTGGAGAGAGTTTTTGTGCCAAAAACCGATTTGAGGTTAACGGTTAATCAATCACTTTCAGAACAGTTTAAACTTCGGTATGACTTGCCTTTTTACGTGGTGAGAAATGTTCAGAAAAAGTCCACTTTAGGTCCTGCCCTTACAAGAGAAGCCTTGGGCATTCCAATGCATCAATTGCTCTGTGTTCTGCAGGGTTCGGGTTTGAATAAAGGGCGTGGTTTGATGGAAACCGTTGAGGCAATTAGTTTGTTAGACAACGTAGTTTTACTTGTTATAGGGTCAGGAACTGCCATTGAGGATGCACAATCCTTTTGCCGTTCTCTTAAGCTAAACGAACGCATCCGATTCATCCCCAGGATACCATACTCTGAAATGATGTCCTACACCCGTATGGCGGATGTAGGACTTGCCTTCGACACTCATCCCTGTTTGAACTTTCAATTAGCGCTTCCGAATAAAATTTTTGACTATTTTCATGCAGGAATTGCGGTGTTGTGCGGCCCACAACCTGAAATCAAAAAACTTGTCGAGCAATACGACTGTGGGTTAGTTATGCCGCAAGTTACTCCAAAAACCATTGCTGCAAACCTCCAATTTTTTCAAGAAAATCCGGCACGACTCGCGTGGTGTAAACGACAGAGTTCAATCGCATCCGAAACAGAACATTGGGAAAACGAAGAAAAGTTACTCACGTTACTTCTAAGTCAACTTTAACATCTTTTGCGCAATGCCTCATGCAGAAGTAGTAATTTATAAAGATCAAAACGCTGTTGCATTAAGAAGGAATCTCCGCTCTTCAACCTTTTTTCAATCCGTACCTTTATCGTTTTTTCCAATAAGGTTAACAAGGATTCAAGACGAAGAGCTTTTATTTTTTCGTACGTGTTCAATAATTTCACGTAATGCTTAAAACGTTCTGGTGAAGAGGACCTCTGCTGGGCTAAAATCAGGTTATCCACTGCGCTCTTGGTCTTCTTTAAAAAGGCTTCGTTGCTGTCTTTAATTTGATTCATCACGGGAATATTCACCTGTCGAACTTCCATTCCGATTTGAGAAAGCTCAAAGCCAAAGAGGGTATCTTCATGCCCGTAAGTCCTCAGACTTTCGTCAAATTTCAACCTATCAAAAACCTGTTGGTGCAGCACCGAGTTATTCGTTTTAAAAGTAGTTTGGTATCTTTTGCGAAAATCCCAGGATTTACTTTCTCGAGCAACACCTACCCTCCAGCGCAATTGAAATGATTTCTCCGGAGGTGTGGTTGGATAATCGCTTCCCCCGAAATAAACCATACTTTCTCCCTTGTTCAACACCGATATCCAGTCCTCTAAAAATCGAGGATTCAAAATTTCTGAACCCGCGTCAAGAAAAAGTACATAAGGACCTTTTGCTTCTTTTATCAACTGATTTCGAGCAGCACTTCTCCCCACGTTTTCTTTGCTGTAAATGAACTTAACCCTTGGAAAAAGATGCAATCCATCATGCACTGGGCAGGAGGATCCGTCATCAAAAACCAATAACTCAACCAAATCACTTATCGACTCGAATTGACGGGATAATTCCGACAACAACTGCGTTATATTCTTGTTGTGTACAGGAATACAAACGCTAAGCATCAAGCCATCGTATTTGGTGTTCCAAAGTTCATTGGTGGCATTCCAGGATGCGGTTCTTCGATTGCTCCAAAATTCTGCTCATACTTGCTCAAGTTATCCGCTAACGCATTCAGAAAGCGTTTAGCGTTTTGAGGGGTCATTAAGATGCGTGAACGAACCTTTCCTTTGGGCATTCCTGGCATAATTTGAATGAAATCGCACACAACCTCCGCAGGAGAGTGAGTAATTACCGCCAAATTCGAATAAACGCCTAAAGCTATTTCTTCGCTAAGTTCAATGTTCATTTGGTTTTCTTGATCTTCCATTTGCTAATTTATTTGGGTTAAGTTATCCTTAAATTCGATACCAAGAGACTTTAACTCTTCAAGAACAGGTCGATACAATGTAGCATCTAGCGGAAGTTGTACACCGGGATTGCTGTATCCTTGAAGCATGTGTTTTGCAATAATTCCAATGGGAAGCCCCACGGTATTGGCCATTGCAGTGTAGTTGCGATCTTCTCCTACCGACACCATCGACGAAAGCAAACGGTACGTTTTCTGGTTCAATTGGTATTCAAATTCATGCAGCATTACCAGCATATCTTTATCTTCATCATGCAAAGCCCAAGCCTTCTCCAAAAGCACTTGTAACAATCGAGCTGGACTCGCATCCTCGGAATGAATAGGCGTTTGATTTTCGAATAAGCCAATTTCCTCAAACATCGCAAAAAGATGCATCCTATCTTCTCGAAGGAATCGTTTAAGTTTGGTCTCTACCGAGTCGTTGGGATGGTAGGGTAAAAAAGCGTTCAAAAGCTGTCGTGGTGTTAAACTGCGGCTATTGTCCAAAATATATCCATCCTCGGTAAGGCCTAATTCAACGAGCACATCCCAAGCCTGGCAATAATTGGGTCTTCTTAAGGTTCCGCGGTACATGGTCTCAACGGAAGCAATGTTGTACAACTCCAGGTATTTCAAAGAGTCTCGATTTGCGTAACCATCAAAAGCTCCGTATCCTTCAATTTCAAAACGTTCGGTTCTTTTGAATAGCTGGTTGTAAGGAATGTACTTAAGTTCATTGTTTTGACGAAAGGCAGCCACACCTCCTTGTCCAGCTAATACCACATTTCTCGGATTCCAAGTGAATTTGTAGTGCCACAAGTTATCATCCGATTCCGGAGCAATCAATCCCCCACAAAAAGATTTAAAGCTGAGCAGTTTACCGCCTTTTTCTTCAATTTCTTCGATGATTTTCACCGCGCTCATATGATCTATTCCTGGGTCAACACCCGTCTCGTTCATAACGGTGACACCCTTTAGGACCGCTTGATCATGCAGCGCCTTCATATCTGCTGACACGTAGCTTGGGGTTATTAGATTCTTTCCAAGCTCGATACAATCCTTGGCAATGTCCACATGAAAACGAGCAGGAAGCATAGATATCACCAAATCAGACTTAGCAATAAGTCTTTTTCGATGATCTTGATCTGTGGCATCTAGCGTTACACGGGTGATACATGCATTGTTTTCGTATTGAACCTTCAGAACTTCAACGTTGGCATTGGCAATTATAATATTCCAGGAATTGGCAGACGCATTTGACGTTAAATACCGAAAAAGGGAGGAAGAGGACAACCCTGCTCCTAAAACAAGAATAACCTTCATGGTTTAGCTGATTTTATCCAAAATTGGTCGGATTGCATCAAACAACACTCCTTCATCCCAAGGTTTCGAAATAAAGGCGTCCAATAAATTTTCATTTACCAAGTCATCCACTGAAACGTCGTTGGCATGTCCTGAAAGCATCACGCATTTTAGGTCCGGATATTTAGCTTTAATAGACCTCACGAGCTGACCTCCCGTCATTTCGGGCATTTGATAATCCACAATAATGAAAATAATGTCGATTTTCTCCGAAACCAATTCATCAATGTTGGACAACGCAAGTTGAGGGTCTGTAAAATACTCAAGGAGTGTGCATTTTTGATCAACAATTTTGCTCAATTGGAAACCAAGCATTTGAAGAATGTAGGGGTCATCATCCACACAAACAACGGCGTATTTTAAATCATCCATACTGCAAAGGTATTACAATAATTCGATTTCTACGGAGTTTTTCGGGGCGGTTTTATAATTCAACTTCTTGAAAGTAAAGGAAAAAGTAGTCCATTCATCGTCCGAAATGAGGTCCATCGATGCATCATGGTCTTCAAGGGTGCTGCGAACAATGCTCAACCCTAAACCGGAGCCATTCCTTGCAGCCTTGGTGGTAAAGAACTTTTCAAAAATCTTGGCACGAATTTC
>JBJOJZ010000069.1:0-61465 GCA_046046325.1 Bacteroidota bacterium | reverse complement strand
TAATAAGGTACTGTAAATTGCGGCGGTGTTTGGGCCGTCAATTTATCTTTCTTAGTTTCATCAATACGAGCACGCACTTCACCGTAATCAACGTAAGACTCAATGGCAGGTGAACGATACATGTCCGGCATATATTCTAAGCCGGGACTATCTGGATCGGAAGCGCAAGATGACAAGAGAGCAATTGCGCTCGATAAAGCTCCTATCCAAGTTAATAAAGACTTTTTCATGGTATATTCTTCTATCTTATTCCGTAATTTTCTTTTCAAGCTCTTCAAAACCTGTGTCTTTCAACAACTCATCAATTTTGTCTTCTCCAACCGATTGATCCGATAAGCGAATTTCCATCACAAACTTATCATCGGTAGTCCTTGGGTCAGGATTTTGGGCTTTCATTCCTGGCAAAGTCCGGTTCAACAATAAATAGGTTATTGCCATTCCATGTGCTGCACAAAGAACCGTGAATTCAAAGGATACAGGTATGAATGCAAGGATGTTCTCGACGTAACTAAAATTTGGCTTTCCACCAATGTTCATTTTCCACTCAACTACCATAAAGTAACGCATTCCAATCGTAGCTAAGGTCAAACCGGTTAAACCATAAAGGAAGGCCATAATTCCTAATCGGGTACCTTTTACTCCAATAATTGGATCAATCCCGTGAATGGGAAAAGGACTATACACTTCGGCAATTTTGATGCCATTGGAAACTAACTTCTTTGCGCTAGACTTTAGCACTTCGTCGTCTCCATACATTGCGTAAATTATTTTATCTGCCATGGTTTTAATGGTGTTTATGATAATCGGGTGATTCTTTGTACGATTGCCCAGAACCTTTTAAAATCGTTTTAACCTCGTTAAGCGCCAATACCGGGAAATATCGGGCAAACAATAAGAAAAACGTAAAAAACAATCCGATGGTTCCAATGTATACAGCAATATCAATATGACTTGGATAATGCATACTCCATGCTGCTGGAATGTAATCTCGGTGAATGGACGTCACTATAATAACGTAACGCTCGAACCACATACCAATGTTCACAATAATTGAAATAAAGAAGGTGAACAATAAGCTTCTTCGCAGCTTTCGAATCCACATTAGCTGAGGAGAAATAACATTGCATGTCATCATGGACCAATATGCCCACCAATAAGGACCTGTTGCACGGTTTAAAAAGGCATAAGCCTCGTATTCTACACCAGAATACCAAGAAATAAATAACTCTGTAATGTAGGCCGTTCCAACAATGGATCCTGTTACCATTATTACAATATTCATGTATTCTACGTGTTTCGTATGGATGTACGCCTCCAACTTCATGGCTTTACGCATCACCAATAATAGGGTCTGAACCATTGCAAACCCAGAAAACACGGCACCCGCAACGAAATACGGAGGGAATATGGTAGTGTGCCATCCAGGAATGACAGAAGTAGCAAAGTCAAACGAGACTATCGAGTGAACAGAGAAAACCAGTGGCGTAGCTAATCCCGCAAGAACCAAGGAAACCAATTCGAAACGGTTCCAATGCTTGGCCTTACCCGACCACCCAAAAGAAAGAATGGAATACATTCGCTTAGCCACGGGCTTTTTAGCGCGATCCCGAATGGTCGCAAAATCAGGTATTAAACCAATGTACCAAAAGACCAAAGAAACTGATAAGTAAGTAGAAATTGCGAATACATCCCATAACAACGGTGAATTAAAATTCACCCAAAGTGAGCCAAAATGATTCGGCAAAGGAAGAACCCAATATCCAACCCAAAGTCTTCCCATGTGAATCAACGGAAAAGTCCCCGCCATGAAAACCGCAAAAATGGTCATAGCTTCTGCTGATCGGTTGATGGCCATTCGCCACTTCTGGCGGAACAATAGCAAAACTGCAGAAATTAAGGTTCCCGCGTGACCAATTCCTACCCACCAAACGAAATTAGTTATATCCCATGCCCAACCTATGGTTTTATTTAAACCCCAAACACCAATTCCCGTTCCTAACAAGTAACAAATAGATCCCACACCATATAGTCCAATTACTAAAGCAATCGAAAACAAAATGTACCACATTCTTGGGGCTTTGTCTTCAATTGGCTTACATACGTCTTCGGTTACGTCATGATATGTCTTGTGACCTAAAATGAGGGGCTCCCTAATTGCAGCTTCTTTTTGCATAGTATATATTTTTCTAAATCAATATTAAGCTTCGTTTCTAACTTTAACCTTGTACCAAATGTTAGGCTTAACCCCAACTTCTTCTAAGGCTTGATACGCACGTTTATCTTTCGAACTTTTGTAGATATTGGATGAATTATCGTTCCAATCTCCGACGGTAATGGCTTGAGTAGGACAAGCTTCTGAACAAGCCGTTTTAAGGTCGCCATCCTGAACCGTTCTTGCTTCTTTCTTAGCGTCCAATTTCACGCTTTGTATACGTTGAACACAGAAAGAGCATTTCTCCATTACACCACGTGTTCTAACAGTCACATCAGGATTCAATACCATTCGACCTAAATCATCTTGGGCTGGATTCACTTCAGTAAATTTCTTATAAGAAGGATAATTGAACCAATTAAACCTCCTAACCTTGTAAGGACAGTTATTTGCGCAGTAACGCGTTCCTATACATCGGTTGTAGGTCATTTGGTTTAAGCCCTCATTACTGTGAGTTGTCGCTGCCACAGGACAAACCGTTTCGCATGGAGCATGGTTACAATGGTGACACATTAATGGCATGTGAACCACCGAAGGATTATCCGAAGGGATTTCAGCATCAGAATAACTGAAAGTTCCATCCTCCTTCTTCTCCCCAACGGCAACTTCCACATCCGAAGCGTAATACCTATCCAAGCGCAACCAATGCATTTCTCTTCCTCTTCTCACCTCATCTTTTCCTACCACAGGCACATTGTTCTCCGCCTGACAAGCCACTAAACATGAACCGCAACCAATACATGAAGATAAATCGATGGTCATTCCCCAACGATGACCTACTTTCTCAACAGGATGTGCATTCCACAAATCAAATTCCTCGATGGGAGCTTCTTCGTGATGACCATGTTCATTCAACCTCTGCAATTTGTGCGCAGGGTTGTAGGCTTCTTTATCCTTGGTTAAATATTCTCCCAGCACCGTCTCACGAACAATTGACTCTCTTCCCATAACCGTATGGTGAATTTGAGTTGCCGCTATTAAATACTCTCCATCAACCTTCTGCAATTTAACAGGGGCGCTGTACAATATTTGTCCGCCGCTATTGCTGACACACGAAAATGCATTTAATCCAATGGTTTTTTTATTTCCTTTTTCGTCCAAATCAAAACCACCATATTCTTTGGTTTGAAATGCTGCTCGACCAATGGCTTCACCATTAGCACCTCGACCATACCCCAAAGCAATACCTATGGTGTTAGGGGCTTGACCTGGTTGTGGATAAACTGGCAAGGTTAAGGTTGATCCATTTACTTCTACGGAAGCTAAATTCAAACCGTGCTCTTGGTCAAAAGTGGTTGCAAACCCCATGGACTCCATCTGTCTTGGATTCATGGTAATGTAGTTATCCCATGTTACCTTTGAAACGGGATCGGGTAATTCTTGCAACCATGGATTACTAGACATCGACCCGTCACGAATTCCAGTCTTTTGATATAGAAGCACCTCCCAATCTCCACTTTTCACCTGAGACTTCACGCTTCTCCCGCTAAAGGTTGGTTGAAATGGTGTAACGGCAACCGCTTCACAACTGTTATGAACCAACTTTGCAAAATCCTCCCTACCTGCGCTTATGGTATCATAAGCCACCGATGAATCCTTTCCTCCTCTTTTTGCAGTTCCGGTCCAAACCAGTAATGATTCTAGCACGGAGTAGGTGTCCCCTAACGGACGAATCGTAGGTTGTGCAATCGAATAGTGGTCGGCTTTAGGCTGATAATCGTTCCAACCCTCCAACAAATGGTGATCCGGAACAATAAACGACGAAATAGAAGATGTCTCATCCGCATAACGCGACGTCGAAACCACCAATCCAATGCGCTCCATTCCTTTTTTCAAAGCTTCTCCACTCGGCGAATTATAAACTGGATTTGTCCCCAGGTTGATTAAGACGTCAGGGGCTTTACCGCTCATTATGCGAGAAAACAAGGCGTTAACTTCTTCGTCATTTCCTTGAAACAACTTGACGTCGTTGTTTAAATCTATGGTTATCCCATAAGATCCTAATTGCTGATTGATGGCATTAACCATTAATTGTTCTCCAAGATCATTGGAACCACAAACCACTAAGGATTCTCCTTTCGCTTTTTTCAACGCTTTAATTGCAGCATCTGCCGTAGCTATTACCTCCTTTGACAAGGAAGGAGAAGCGGAACCATTTCCACCTAACCCTTTCAATATGTAATTTAATACCGCAGCATACTCAGACGGTTTGATTTGAGCACGATGATCAGCATTGGAACCTGTAATCGACATAATCGATTCAAATTGAAAATGCTTACTCATCCAAGCACTGTCCGGGTTACGAGTTGTTCCATATTGCACAGCATATTCGTTTGCCAGCAACCAAGTACTTAAAAAATCTGCCCCAACACTGACAATAGCTTTGGCCTTCGAAAAGTCGTAAGAAGGTATACGTCCTTCACCAAAATTTAAGGTATTTGCTTGACGAATTGACGAATATGAAATAGCATCATATTGAACAATCTTTACCGCACTTTGTCCGTTAACCGAATACTTCAAGGTAAAACTATCAAGCGCTGCTTTGATAGAAGGACTAATAACTGTTGGTGTAAGAACGACAACGTCTTTTGCTTTACTCAATGCTGCAACGATCGCTTTATCCGCTTCTGAGACTGCGATATTTTCATCGCTTCCCTTTTTCCGTACACCGTTTAAACGCTCCCCATCATAAAGTCCAAGCACTGAAGCAATGATTTGAGGATTTGTGCCGCCCTTTGTAAAACCAAAATCCGCATTTCCTTTAATGAATATTGGTCTCGCCTCACGCGTTTTAACCAAAATACTTGCGTATGAAATGCCGTCATAATAGGTAGAGGCATACCATGTGGCTAAGCCCGGTGTAACATCCTCAGGCTTTATCACATAGGGAACGGCTTTTGTTACTGGAGCCTCACAAGCAACTAGGGTTGCTGCAGCAACTGAAAATCCTAGGAACTTTAAAAAATCCCTTCTACCTGAAGAAGCCTCCGCTAACTTTTCATCCCCAAGGAAAGACTCCAATGAAGACTGATAAGGAAACTCATTGTCCCTTTGTTGAATAAAACTTGGCGTTTGCTTAAGTTCATCAACTCCTTTCCAATATTTCTTTGTTATTCCCATAACGATTTTATGCAAAATAAATTAATAGTGACATTTAGCACATTCCCAACCACCTAATTCATTGGCAGTTATTTTTCCATCGTTCAAATACTGTTGATACAGTTTTTTGTTCTTTTTCAAGCGTTGATGTATCTCATCGTAATAGGCATTACTTCCATCGCCAATTACCACTTCTTTTTTGCCGTGACACTCTATACACCAACCCATGGTAAGCGTTGGCTTAGTGAGCGGCAAATTACCCTCTACTTTATTCAACTCTTCTACCGGCCAAACCTTTGCTGTCTCTTTCATTTGTTTCATGTCTCCATGGCACTGGGTACAATTGATTTTACCCGCAACTACGTGCTGAGAGTGGTTAAAATACACATGATCAGGAAGAACATGTACTTTGTTCCAAACAATTGGCTTTGTTTTTCCAGTATATGCTCCTGCTGGCTTTATATTTGGATCCCATCCTGCGGCCGCATAGATCTTGGCGATTTGCTCTTGTTGAGCTGCGTCTTTACCGTTGATTTGTTTGTGGCAATTCATACAAACATTCACGGTAGGCAAGCCTGCAGACTTCGATTTCTCAACTGAATTGTGACAATATTTACAATCGATGCCATTAACTCCAGCATGCTGACTATGAGGAAATGCAATGGGTTGGGATGGCTGATAGTCTTCCATTAAATTAATGGAACCCAAACGCTGAAACACTAAAACCAAAACAGCAATCGTTAACACTAATCCAACAACACCACTAATGGCACGATTTTTCCAAGCCAACACTTTAAACTCTTCCCAATATGAAAGAGTATTATTTGGATTTGTTTCTTCCGTTGCATGCTTTAATTGACGACGAACACCACTCACGGAAAGAATTACCACAATAAACAATACAGCTAACAACCACCACACGGTACTAATTCCACCCTCTTCTTCTGCATCAACTGCATTTGGATCAACCGCTTCGGCGCCCTGAGCCCCTCCGGCAGGAGCAGCAACTGGCGGCGCATCAGCATAATCTAAAATGGCATTCACTTGATCAGGTGTGATGTCGGTAAATATTTGCATTACCGACCCCCCATACTCTTTATAAACCGCAGCAGCTCTTTTAGATTTACCGCTGTTTCTCAGCGCAGCGTTGTTTTGAACCCACTCTACAATTAAATCTCCTTCTCCAGCATCTATCCAGCGTTGGCGAGCCCCCTTGAGCATGGGACCGGTGCCATTCTTTTCAATTTGGTGACAACTCGCGCATTTCGCCTTATAAAGGGCTTCTCCTTGCCCAAATAATGAGTTTTGAGAGAGCAAACCAATCAACAGCAACGACATCAACATCTTGCTTAATTTGTTCAAAACCCTTTGATTTTTAGCTATTTTCATGAAACTTGGTTCTAATTTAAACTAAAAAAACAATTCTTTTTTCGGTAGTTTTTCGTGCAAATTTACACGAAATGACAGGAAATATGACACTATTATGACAATACCGCGTAATTTATAATTATTCTAAATAAGGTTTCACTTTTGATAATATGTTACGGTTAATTTTATCTATCTTTGATTTGGATATGAAGGCATTTTTAGGAACATGGATATTTACAATTTGTTGTGTAACCTACCATACAATTGCTCAAATCGAAGTTAAAGGCGATAGCCAATTTCAATGGCTGGCAGATAGTGCAAAACGAAACAAAGCACCGATGATGGGATTTAGGGTTGTGCTCGCCTTTGAATCCAACAAAGCACTGGTTGATTCCTTTAAACTAAAATTCCAGGAGCTACACCCAAAAATTGAAGCATACGTGATCTACGAGCCGCCTAATTTTAGGTTAGTTGTGGGGGACTACAGAACAGAAATCGAAGCGCAATCACTGGTAAAAAAGTTGCCCTTAGAATTTCCGCTTAGCCTCGTTCAAAAAATGCCGATAAACCTACCAAGAATCGACTAAAAATGCCTCCATCCTTGAGCCTTAAGTTCATGGGCAGCTCCCGCACTATCAACCAACAATCGGCCCTCTTCCTTTGGCGTAAAATAACCGATGGGCGTAAAATGCGGATTGCCCTTTATTTTATCGAAATCTTCCTGAGAAACGGAAAACAGTAATTCGTATTCCTCACCACCATTCATAGCACAGGTCAATGGGGTTAAATTAAATTCCGAAGCCATCAACATGGTGTCTTCATGAAAAGGAAGTTTGTTTTCGAAGACCGAACAGCCGAGGTTTCCACTGTCACATAAATGAAGTAATTCCGAAGCTAATCCATCCGAGATATCAATCATTGACGTTGGAACTACGCCCATATTTGAGAACAACTCAACAACGTCTTTTCGAGCGTGTGGCATCAATTGCTTTTTTACTAAAGAATCGAATCGTTCAAGTTCTGGTTGAATCTGTGGATTTGCCAAATAAACCGACTTCTCCCTTTCAAGAATCTGTAACCCGAGGTATGGACGACCTAAATCACCACTTACCATTAATATGTCATTTGGCTTACCGCCAGAACGGTAGGCGACCTTCGTTTTTTCAACCAATCCTAGCACCGTAACGGAAATCATTAACCCTTGAACAGAACTGCTGGTATCGCCCCCTATCAAATCCACAGAAAAAACAGAACACGCATGATGGATTCCTTGGTATAAATCCTCCAAGGCCTCCAACGGGAATCTACTCGAAGCCGCCACCGCCACCAACACTTGTTCCGCAGAGCCGTTCATGGCATAAACATCCGAGATTGCCGAAGAAACCGCCTTGAATCCTAAATGCTTAAGAGGAACATACATCAAGTCAAAATGGATGTTCTCCAACATTACATCCTTAGAAATTAACGTATAAAATTGGTCATTGCGTTCAACTACTGCACAATCGTCCCCCACGGAAAAAACCGTGCTTGAATTACATTCCTTTGAAGTTGCTGCCAAACGCTTTATCAGGCCAAATTCCCCAAGTTCTTCAATAGATTTGGCCTCATTATTTTGATCCATGATGGGAAACGATTTTTAAAACTACAACGGAAGACTAAAAAAAAATCTCGCTTTCGCAAGATTTTCTTGTTGACCCACTAGGGCTCGAACCTAGACTCTTCTGAACCAAAATCAGACGTGTTGCCAGTTACACCATGGGTCAATTGTGGTGCAAATTTAGGAACTTTATTTAATTTTCAAAAAGGATAGAATTGATTTTTATTGAAGACCGCTTTCAAGCTACCTGATATATTTCTATTTTCGCAAAACAAAACAAACGCTTTAAGCTATGAATTTTTCCCGTTTAAACCTAATAGTAGGATGGTCCGTGTTTTCCATCGCCACACTGGTTTACTTATTAACCATGGAGTCCACCGCAAGTTTATGGGATTGCGGTGAATACATTACCGCTGCCTATAAATTAGAAGTTGGGCACCCTCCAGGAGCTCCGTTATTTATGGTGCTTGGAAGGCTTTTTTCATTTTTCGCTGCCCCCGAATCCGTGGCATTGTGGATTAATGCGCTGTCAGCTGTTTCAAGTTCATTCACCATCCTTTTCATGTTTTGGTCCCTTACGTTGTTATTAAGGAAATTGGTGAGCAAACAAAAAAACGAGGTTAATTCCGCAGACGGTATAATGATCTTGGTGTCCTCAACGGTTGCTTCCTTAGCCTACACGTTTTCGGACTCTTTTTGGTTCTCGGCAGTGGAGGGAGAAGTTTACGCTATGGCTTCTTTGTTCACAGCCATTATCTTTTGGGCCGCCTTGAAATGGGATGAAGCAATGAGGGTTTCACATGAATCATCCGTAGCAGCACCAAATCGCTGGATTTTACTTATTTTCTTTATGCTTGGCTTGGCAGTTGGGGTCCACTTATTGGGAATCTTGGTGGTTCCTGCCATTGGATACATGATTTATTTTAACGTAATCGAAAAAGTGACTTGGAAGGGTTTCTTGATTACCGGGGTAATTTCTGTTCTTGCATTAGGTTTCATTCAAGAAGGTATCATCCCCGGATCCATCGCCATTGCCAATAAATTAGAAGTAGGGTTTGTAAATACATTGGGTTTGCCGTTCAACAGTGGAACTATCTTCTTTTTCTTGTTGTTAATTGGAATTTGCGTTTTTGCCATTCGATATGCACGACGCACCAAAAAAACAATGGTCTACAATGCCGTGATGGGAATTACACTTTTGTTGATTGGTTACGGGTCTTTCGCTGTCATTGTAATCCGATCCAACGCAAACACTCCTTTGGATGAAAATGACCCTGAGAATTTGGTGACGCTGCACTCGTATTTGAAGCGCGAGCAATACGGATCAAACCCCATTCTTTCAGGACCCTACTGGAATTCCTACCGCTTGAACGAAGTTCCAGACAACAACGGACAGCCGCGAATAACCTCTCGTGACGGTTGGGGAGATTTGTCACCCTACTACCTGCGCCGATTTGTTGTTCAAGAAGGGGAAAGTGATGTGAAAGCATTTGTCAAGGAAAAAGATGCTCAGGAATGGGTTAAAAACAATCGAGGAGCTTACAACATCACCGAAAAATACTATGAAAGCAACGCCTCCATCCGAATTGGAGCAGAACCTGCTTACGAACAAACCACGTTTTTTCCGCGAATGTACAATGGGGATGACCCCAACAAGATTGAAGGCTACAAAAGTTGGAGCGGTTACGACCCCAACGACGGCGCAAACGAAGAAATTGGTCGAGATGGCTTACGCTTACCCACCATGTCTGAGAACTTAACCTATTTCTTCCGCTATCAAGTAGACTGGATGTACGTTCGCTACTTGCTTTGGAACTTTGCTGGTCGGCAAAATGACATACAAGGCAACGGCGACAACTTAAGGGGCAACTGGATAAGCGGCATTGAAATGTTAGACGCACCAAGAGTAGGCCCCTCGGATTCGCAACCATATTTTACCTCAGAAAATGCGGCACACAACCGGTTTTTCCTCATTCCCTTAGCCCTAATCTTACTAGGTATATTTTTCCATTTTTACCGAGCACCAAAGGACGCATTCGTGCTAACATTGGCCTTTCTATTTACAGGCATTGCCATTTTGGTTTATTTGAACCAAAAGCCCTTTGAACCAAGGGAAAGGGATTACGCTTATTCAGGGTCTTTTTATTTTTTCAGCATGTGGATGGCCTTTGGCGTTTATGCGCTCTATGATTTTGTTACGAACCTCGACAAGAAAACCCTGCTGAAACTGGGGTATTTTCTAGGTGGAGGGCTCGTGTTTTGCTTAATCTTTGGTTACGGTGGCGCATGGCTTTTCTCATCGCTGATTATTGCTTTGATGATTGGTATAAGTTATGGTCTAGGACAGGCCAAACAATCCAAACTGTCCTTAGGAGTGATTTCGGTAATTGGGATGGTTGCACCGGTGCTGATGGGTTTTCAAGGGTGGGACGACCACGATCGAAGCGGAAAAACTTCCGCGAGAGATCTTGCCTATAACTATTTAAATTCATGTAAAAAGAACGGTATTCTCTTTACCAACGGCGATAACGACACGTTCCCGTTATGGTACCTACAGGAAGTGGAAGGAAAACGAACCGATGTGCGCGTTTGCAATCTTTCACTAATGGGAACCGATTGGTACACGAATCAAATGAAGTTAAAAGCTTATGAATCTGATGCGCTGCCTATTAAATTTAGAGAAGACCAAATTCTAATGTATTCCGGCAATACGGACCAAGTATATTTTATTTCATTAGCAGAAATGGCTTCGATGGGAGCGTCAGACGACTTGATGAAGCGGGTGATTAACCTTCGCTTAAAGACCAACCGAACCAAGGCCGTACAAACCGTGGCTTATTTTAATGCCAATTTGAGTCTATTACGTTCTTCTTTTACTGTGGCTAAGCCAGAGAACCAAGCTACGTTAGACAAAACGATGACCATGCTTTCGAGCTCAGACACTTCGAATATCACCAATACCATGTTGGAAAAGTTTCGCGGAATCAACCTTCTTTTTGATCGAATCAGGTCGGGTGAGATCAGCTTGGATCAGAATTCGGCAGAGAAAGTTCAACAACTTATTTCAGACCTTGAAAAACCATGGTCAACGGTGGATTTAACAGAAGCCATGGCCTTCGTTCGAGATGACAATAACCACATCGTTTCCGAAGACGGAAACACCACCAGTTTTTTCCCTTCCAATACGTTTAGTTTAAAGGTAAATAAAACAAACCTTGTTGCCTCTGGAGTCGTTGATCAAAAGGAATTGGATCGATGTGCGAATGAAATTGTTTTTGCCTTTAAAGAAGAACAAGATCGATATTTGACCCGTGACGAATTAATGATGATGGAAATCGTTGCAAACAACGATTGGAAAAGGGGAATATACTTCTCAAGCAACCGAGGGTCTTCCTTTTCCTTAGCGCTTCTATCCTATGGTTGGGTGAAACAAGTGGGAATGGCCTATGTGCTCACGCCGCTTGATGCCATGCGAAATGGACAACCGAATTTTTATCACCTCCGAGAAATGTACAAGAACATTACCTCCGTATATCAATACGGTGATATGGCGAATCCAGATGTATTAACGGACTATTATGCCCGAAGACACACCCAACAGTTCCGAGCGAACTTTCTATTGCTGGCCGAACAGCTCTATTTAGACAACAAGACGAGCAAAGCCATAAAGGTCCTCGACCAATCACTTGCCGTTATGCCCGCCGAAACGGTGATTGATATGGGTGAGGTGCACGGATGCGATCCGATGAATATGTTAAGTTATAATGCAAAAAACCAATCCTATTCGTACATGGATCAACAGGTTCGGGCAAAATGCAGCGGTAACCTTAATGAACATGTACAACTTTACTATTTATGCAAAGCAAATAGCAAAGGCGAGAAGTTAGGTAACGTCGTATTAAACCAATATGAAAGCATTCTTAAATTTTACCAAAACACCCCTGCAAGTATTTGCACCAAACTTGACAATTCTGGGGAGCTTTTTGCGGTAGCGGATGGTCTTTTCAAAATGTATTCCACCCTACAAGATCCAGCGGTTAATGCAGCAAACTCCAAATTCGGGAAGCGGTTAATGAAAAACTTACAATTGATTTACAAAACCATCCTCCCGAAACTATCAGCAGAACTCATCCGTTTGGGTAACGAAAATGATGAGCCTGTTGCAAGCGGCGTTGGAAATTACAGCCAACAATACGGATCGTTGAATCAAAACTTAGAGGCCATTGGACAGCATTATGGATACTTAAAAAGAAGTACTGTGCCCGTTAACAACACCAATGAAACCCCATCGAATTTACCGATGCTGCCTGGACAGTAAGCATGAAGAGGATTAAAATTCGGCTTTTACGATTTTTATTCCCTCATTGGAATTGGGTAAATGAAGGGGCTTCAGGTGTAACAATTACCCTGGACGACGGACCTCATCCTACAGCCACTCCTATTGCACTGAACGTTTTAAAAAAACACGGAATCAAGGCGGCATTTTTTTGTACCGGAACCAATGCGGAGAAATACCCGGATTTACTCGAACGAATACTGAAGGAAGGGCACGTGGTTGGTAACCACACTTATTTACATGAAAATGGGTGGTTGACTAACGCCGATAATTATTTGGAATCCATCGATCGTTGTGCCTCAGTTTTTGACAGCCAATACTTTAGACCACCCTACGGAAAACTTTCTTTCTTTTCAACGCATCGTATCTTAAATCGGGGTTATAGGATTGTCATGTGGTCTTGGCTAAGCTATGATTTTAGGGCCGCCACGACACAGGAATCGCTTCAACACCGATTGGCAAAAATATCACCTGGCGACATCCTTGTTTTCCACGACAACGAAAAAACATCCCAAAAAATAGGCGTTTTTTTAGAGATGACCATTGCCTCTTTAATGGAGCGCAAAATACGTATAGTTCCGTTAAACATTCCATGAAAACCTCCAGAAGCACCACTCTTTTAGTTCTTTTATCACTTTACATCCTATTGCAGTTTTGCTGGTGGGGCTACCTGCTTCTGCAAAGCAATTCAACAAAAATGTTGATGGTATTCGGGGAGGGAACCGTATTTCTTATGATTCTCTTTTTGGGAATATGGAGGCTATCCAAAAGTATACAACAAGAATTATCCTTGCATAAACGGCAAAGTAATTTTCTTTTATCCGTGACCCATGAGCTTAAAACCCCTTTAGCGAGCGTCCAATTAATCCTTCAAACCATGTTAAGGAGGGCCTTTGAACAAGATCAAATAAAAGAATTCACCGAGAAAGCCTTGGAGGAAAACAAAAAATCTCAAGAACTCATTGAGCATATTTTACAGGCATCAGGACTCGAACAAAAAGCGCTGAATGTTCATCTAAACACCATTTATCCTGAGGAATTCATAAAAGGATTTGTGCCGCTTTTTCCTGAATTCAAATACGAAATTCATTGGAAAAACTCGAATAATCCACGTATTCACTGTGACATCAACATGCTTACATTTATTTTAAAAAACCTTATTGAAAATAGTTTTAAATACGGAGCCACCAAGGTTGAAGTGGAGTTTTTACGGAACGCGAAGTGCGTACAAATTAAGGTAAGTGACAACGGCATTGGTGTTTCACCGATAGACCAACCATATATTTTCGATAAATTCTACCGGTCAGGGGACGATAAAATTAGAGAACGTAATGGAACGGGCTTGGGACTATACATTGCCCGTGAAATGGCAATACTTCAGGGAGGAGGAATTAATTATGAAGCATTAACCGATGGAGCGTGCTTCATTATATCTTTGCCTCATGGTACATAAAACTGCACTCATAATTCTCGATGGATGGGGTCTTGGCGATCGTTCTCGAGCCGATGCAATTTATCAAGCAAATACACCTTTCATGGACCAGCTAATGGTGAATAATCCTACGGCAACCTTGATCACTCATGGTGAATCAGTTGGTCTTCCGAATGGACAGATGGGTAATTCTGAAGTTGGGCATTTAAACCTTGGGGCGGGCCGCGTGGTTTATCAAGAGCTTACACGCATCAATCGTTCAATCCAAGATGGTAGTTTCTTTGAAAACAAGGAATTACTTGAGGCATTGCATTATGCCAACGAAAAAAATGCAAAGGTGCATCTGCTAGGGTTGGTATCCCACGGAGGGGTGCATAGCGCGTTTGCGCACCTTGAAGCGCTGATTAAACTATGTGCACAGATCGGTACTAAAAGAACTTTTATTCACGCAATTACTGACGGCCGAGATTGCAGTCCTAAAACGGCCATCAATGACCTACAAACATTAGTTGGGCTTCAGAATGAAACCCTTCAAATAGCCAGTATAATTGGGCGATACTATGCCATGGACCGTGATAATCGATGGGAGAGAATTGCAATGGCCTATAACCTTTTCGTGCGTGGAAAAGGCGAAAAAACGGAGAATCCATTGTGGCTCATCGAGCGATACTATGAACAAGGAATCACCGACGAATTTTTGCCAGGAATCATGGTGAACCCCTTAGGAATTATTGAAGACGGGGATGTTGTTATTAGCTTTAATTTTCGTACCGACCGTCCTCGGGAAATTACCCAAGCACTTACCCAAAAAGCCTTTCCAGAATTTGGTATGATCCCGTTAGATTTAAGGTATCTTACCATGACATCGTACGACGAAACGTTTAAAAACGTCCGGGTCATTTTTAACAAAGACCCATTAAATCAAACCCTTGGAGAAGTGCTTGCCCTTGAAGGAATACATCAAGTTAGAATTGCCGAAACAGAAAAATACCCACATGTCACCTATTTTTTCAACGGTGGGCGTGAAGTTCCATTTCCATTTGAGCATCGAATCATGGTTCCTTCTCCAAAGGTTGCAACCTATGATTTACAACCCGAGATGAGCGCATCTGAAATAACCCAGCAACTAATTTCCTACGTAAACCAACATGATCCATCTTTTATTTGCTTGAACTACGCAAACCCAGATATGGTAGGACATACCGGTAATTATCAGGCCATTGTTCAAGCAGTTGAAACCATTGACCAACAACTAGAACGCTTGGTGTCTCATCTAGTTTCCAAAAATTATAGTTTGTTAATCTTAGCGGACCATGGTAATGCTGATCTTGCGGAAAATCCGGATGGTAGTCCGAACACTGCTCATAGTTTGAATCCCGTTCCTTGTATTTTAGTCAACAGCTCATTTATTGGAATAAAATCTGGCGTTTTAGGAGACATTGCACCTACCCTACTTGAAATCATGGGCTTGCCTATTCCATCAGAAATGACTGGAAATTCACTCATTAAAAAAGGGGCCTAAGCCCCTCTTCTTATTTAATTCCTAAGATTTGTTTCGCTTGAGCATCGTTTGGATCAAGGTCGTAAACAATTTGAAAATACTCTTTTACTTTCGATTGATCTTTTTCCGTAGATGCACCATAATATCCTCCTAAATATCGTGCGGACTCAATGACCATTTTTTTATTGGTGTCTTTTTTACGGTCCTCACCAACTACAATTTCTAACACTTTCGCATAGTGGGGTTTTGCCAACCATAATGCATTGGTAGGGTCCATTTGAAAATTACAACGCCCTCTCCACATGTAGGCAGGAGCATAACTGGAAGACATAACAGCTACTTTGGCAAAGAGGGTGTCTGCTTCTTTAAAATTCTTAGGTCCCGAGAAATAACATTGGCCGAGGTTGTAAACCTCTTGTAGCGTAAGTTCAACCACCGATTGACGCTTCAAATAGGTCTCTATTGCTTTGTCGTATTTTTTCATCTTGTAATACATCCTCGCCATTTCGGAAGAAAGATCCTTCATGGCTGTTTCATTTAACGACATTGATTTTTCCCACTCTAATAAACCCAATGAGTCTTTACCTAATTTCATGAGGATAGACCCTTTCGTTTTGTAATCTAGGTAATTCACCTCCTCTTGTTTGGCAAGGCTAAAGAAACGATTACTTGCATCAAGAGCTAATTGCGACGCATTTGCTTGGTTTTGACATTCCAAATAAGATTTCGCAAGGATTCTTTCGGTGTACACGTTGACTAATCCTTCTTTATTTACCCCTAATACAACCTCAATGGCTTCACAATACTGTTTAGCAACATATAGGGCACTTGCGTATCGATAACGGGAATCAATATTATTATTCAAGGCCAAATATTTCTTCCAATCTTGTATGGCCAAATTCATTTTATTAAACCTCATCAACATTTCAGCACGTTCACGAAAGGCTGGGGCAAATGTTGAGTCAATAGCGATGGCCTCCTTGTAAATTTTATTCGCCTCTTGCTCATTTTCGGCAGCCTGGTAAATGTTCCCAACGCGCAATTTACCCCTTGGTGACTTTGGATTAATTTCCAAAACCTTGTTGTAACTTTTAATTGCTTCGTTGGCATTAAGTGCCGTATTATTCGTTAAGGCTGCTTTTTTGGCTTGTTCATATAACGCATCACCCTGCAATAAATAATTATCCTCATTAGAAGGGTCTTTTTCGATAGCCTCGAGCAATAGCGTAAGTGCTTGATCTAGGTCTTTGATTTCAGACTTGATATATCCTTCTGCTGCACCCCTTAAAACTTCAGAACGCTTAGCAACTAATTTTTTTCCTTTGGTTAATTCAAGGGCTTTATTAAGTTCAACCTGAGCAGCAGCTTTATCTCCTTTTATCCAAAGAGATCTAAACTTACCGACCATCGGCATTGGATTGAGGTTATCCACCTCGAATCCTTTGTTCCAGGTTAAAACTGCCGAGTCAATTTCTCCTTTTTTGAAATAGCAATCGCCGAAATAGTAATAAGCATTTCCATCATTCGGCGTTGCTAAAACTAATCTTTTAAAATCGCGGAGCGCTTCAGGATAACGTTCATTGTTCGTTTTCCTAATCGCATCACTCAAGGTTTGTCCGAATAAGGTTAGTGCCGAAGCAACAAATAACGCTGTAAATATCAACTGTCTCATAAGATTGTTTTTACGATGATTCTATCAATAAGATTGCCAAAGTTAATTTGGATTTAGGATAACTCAAAAGAAACCGGCAATTAATTCGTAGTAAACTGTATTAATCGTACGGGGGCTTTCGCAGGCACTAATTCCGATTTTTGAACCAACAATTGACCCTTGTCTCCTAACATAAAAATTACAAACCCAGTATTCAACCCTGCGCGCCTTCCTTTATTGATTAACCACATTTCGCGGTGTAAGGGATATTCCTGAGTCCAAATAGTTCCTGCATAGGGTTGAAATCCTTGCTCTCCAGTTTTTTTCGAAACATACAAAACTTTAATGTCATCCAAAAAATTCATTACTTGCAAGTCTTCCTGATCCGAGATCCAATTAACGCCAATAAAACCTAAAGCATTTGGATTGGATTTTACAAACTTTATCACCTCTTCATTGGAATTAAGGGCATAAACCGATTTAGATAAGGATTTTTTCTCCGACAACTTAACCAAATAATTGAAATTGGCAGAGGTTACACGGTCGAAAACCATTTTTACCGGTTTACGAGAGCCGGGCCACTTGGCTCCATCATTGGATATCCAATTCTTCAATTGTTCAACGGAAACCATAGTATCTTGATTAGAAGGATGCACAATCAACGCGATAGCATCATAAGCTAATAAATCACTTTTTACTTCCACGTTTTGAGACTTTAAAAAAGCCTTTTCTTTTTCCGAAAAATCACGAGAAATACAAACCGTTTTTACTTTGTTCCCCAAAAAACTATCAATAATCTGTCCCTCTGATAAATACGTGGCTTTAATTGAAGCTTTTGGATATTGACTTTCAAAGGTATAAATGCTTGTCTCAAACAAGGGACGATAAGAATCTTCAACGAAAATACTTGCCTTTCCTCTTCCATGCGCATCCGTTTGATAAGCCAATGGATTTTCATGAGTTTCACAGGAATTTAGCAACCAAACCATTAACCCAAAACAACCAATACTACCTTTCATTTTCTTCATTTTCTTTAAGCGCTTTAATGGATCTATACAACCTAAAAGAACCATAAGTACATAATACCGCAATTAAAAACCACCTTTTCCAACCGTAAAGACCTGGAATTGCCTCAGTAAAAACTAAATATCCAGCTAATACCAGTGCAGCTAAGAATACCAAGGCTCCTAAAAAAACATGGATGATTCTAAAGTTCATATCACAAAAAAAAATCCCCAAATAAATTTGGGGATAATGGATTGTTATTAATGGAGGTTAATTTACTTCGAATTTAATCGGTAGGGTTACCCAAGTACGAACGGCTCTACCACCATTCTTACCAGCAGTCCATGGTGGCATCTTTTCTACAACTTGAACCGCCGCTTTATCACAAGCCTTGCAACCTGCTAAAGGCCCGGCCACAGACACATTTGAAACGCGGCCGTCTTTTTCAACCACAAAACGAACGGTTACTCTGCCCTTAATTCCTAAGTCAATCGCCTCTTGAGGATAATCAATATTCTCATTGATGAATTTGGCCATTTCCCCTGCTCCACCGGGATAATCCGCTTCTTCTTCTACGAACGTTTCAATTGGCTCCGGCTTATCTTCAATTTCCTTAGGTTTATCATCGTTAGGTTGAGGAGGGTCAAAATTTTCATCGCTACCATCCTGAGTCTTATCCCCTGCCTTCGTGTCTTCTAACTGATCTTGGGTCGGAACAGGATCTGTAACCGGGTCGTCTTCAATCACTGGGGGTATAAATGCCGTCATTTTTTCTAAAGGTGGTGGCGGCGGTGTTGTCGGAGGTGGAGGTGGCAAATCCTCTGGGGGAGGCTGAACCGTCCAAGTTTTATCACTTCCTTTAGGCGCTTCCACTTCTTCTTTCGGTAAATTACGTACGATAAAAAGAATCAATGCTCCCAACGCAAAGGCAAGAATCATTCCTAACATGATTAAGGTTAAACGTTTATTATAGCTTTTCCTTAATTGGTATGCTCCATATTCTTTGTTCCGGTGTTCAAATACCAAATCGTTTCTTTCCGTGGAAGTAACTAGCCAACCCTTGGCAGAAACATAGCTAAACAAGGAATAGGCAGATACTAATCCAACAACTACCCAAACAAACATTAGTTCCATGACCTTACTTTTTTAATTCGGTTTCTAATAATTTCAACTCAGCTGGAAGCATTGGAACAGGTGCGATTACACCAATTTCTGCAATCTTTACCTCGTCTATTAGGTCGATGAAATTCTTACAAAGGGCTTTATCATCCGTTTTAACTAACACTTTAAGAGCCTCGGGCTTTCCTTTAAGTTGTTCCATTTCCCGGGTGTAGGTGGTATCTGCCATTTGCTTTGCTTTCACTTTCTTAACCAATCCTTCCTTTCTCAAGAGAACGTAAGAGTTAAGATCAGCTAACACCTTTCGAAGTCCAGATGCGCTAAAATCTGTAGCGGTCAATTTTGTAGGACCATTTTTTCCTGGCCGATCTGCTGGATAGAACTCCCCTGTGTAGTAAAATATTTTATCCTCCGACAACAAAAAAGTTATACCATTATTTAATTTAGGTGCTGTCCCAGGAGGAATGTTATTTATTTTAGCCGGATAAGCCAAGCTCATTACCTTGGGTTTACTAAAGGTAGAGGTTAATACGAAAAACGTTAAAAGTAAAAACGCCAAATCCACCATCGGGGTCATATCCACCCTCGTTGAGGCTTTCTTTGCACGTTTCTTTCCTTTTTTGTCGTGCCCTCCACCACCGCCTTCTGCTATTTCTGCCATGGTGTATTTTAATTATTAGGATTAAATTCAGAAGATGTTACAAAGCTTAAATTATTGAGGTTCAAATCTCTAAAAACATCAATAACCTCTTCTGCTTTTTTATATATCGCTTTGCCATCCGCACGAATGATGAACTTTGGCTTAAAATCATTTGCTTCGGGCGACAAGCCTTTTCGCTTCGCTTCATTGTACGCCGTTTGTCCAGAATTTAAAGCCGCAACATTGCTGTATGATATCCAATTTTTCAATTGATTATCCAAGGAATCTAGAGGGATGCCTTTCGTTGGGAACTCTTTTCGGCTATCCCCTGACAAATCTAAATAGGCTGGCAGCTCCTTCATTGAACAACCGAAGGTGGACATTAAAGCAAATTTTTCAACTTGCTCTTCCGTTAATGAAACCTTGTATAAACCCATCATGTTCGTGAGCGCCTCTTTTCGGGCTTCTGCTCCGGTCAAATTGAAATACACTTTTCCATCCGACGCAACAGTAACCATAATCATATTCTCTGGAATAACCTTATCGCTGATACTGGAAGGTGTCTCAACAGTTACGGGCTCACTTGGTCTAAAAGATGCTGCCAACATGAAGAATGTAACCAATAGAAAGGCTAGATCCACCATGGGCGTCATATCAATCGCCGGAGAACTTTTTGGTATTTTTAATTTAGGCATAACTTTCGTTATTTCTTACCTTAATTTTTAGAAGAAAAATCTTGAACAATGGTAAAGCTCGCCTCATCAATGCTATAGGTCATAGAATCAATTTGCGTAGAAAACACATTGTACATGATAATAGCGATAGTAGAAGCAGTAATACCGAAAGCCGTATTGATAAGTGCCTCAGAAATTCCCGTTGCTAACGCCGCAGTATCTGGAGAGCCATGCGACATAGCTGCGAAGGAACGAATCATTCCTAATACTGTTCCAATCAAACCAACCAAGGTTGCAATAGTGGCACAAGTGGAAAGCACGGTTAAGTTTTTAGAAAGCATTGGAAGTTCAAGTGCAGTAGCTTCTTCCAATTCTTTTTTCAACGTTTCCAATTTTTGCTCTTTATCCATGTCTTTATCAGAAGCAATATGCTCGTACTTTACCATTCCCGCTCTAACAACAGCCGCCAATGAACCTTTCTGCTTGTCACAAGCAGCGATGGCACCTTTAAAGTCATTATTGCTCATAAAATTCTTAATGTTAGCAATGAATTTGGCCGATTTTCCTTTGCCATTTGCCAACAATAAAGTTACCAACCGCTCGAGCGAAAATATAACAATAATAATGTTGATCGCCACGAGACCAGGTACGATAAACCCGCCTTTATAAATTACCCCCAAGAGGTTGCCTTCTAATGGTTCCCCGCTTGGATCATTGTCTACGAAATTACTTGGTGCGCCAAATACGTTTTTGTAAATCATAATCCCCGCAACTAATGCGATAGCCATAGCGAGAAAAGCGACTACTGCTGAAAAACCCTTGAAGGTTCTTTTGAATCCATTGTTCTGTGTTTTGCTCATGATAAATGAAATTTAAATTTTAGGTGTGTCAAATATAGAAGATATTCTTGAATCTTCAAAAGAGAGAATATATTTCTTCTTCCTAAAATTATATCACAAAAAAAGCCCCGAAGGGCTTCATTGAGAGGTCTCGTCCGGATTCGAACCGGAGTATACGGTTTTGCAGACCGGTGCCTAGCCGCTCGGCCACGAGACCAACTACAGTGCAAAAGTACGAAAAACCTTGGATTCTACAAATGCTACTGCTTTACCAACTTGGCAGAGAAGAATTTTCCGTTGCGGTTTACTGAAACATAATAAAGTCCGGGTGTACAAGGATTATTATCTTCACTCATACCATTCCATGTCAATTGATGTTCACCAGAAACCAATTGAGGAGTAAGATTACGAATAAAAGCTCCTTGCGCATTGTAAATTGTAGCCTTCATTCCTTCAGAGAAGGCTTCCTTAAAAGAAAAAGTAACAGCACCTTCTGAGAAAGGGTTTGGATAAACTTGTATTGCATCCGATTTAAAGCCTTGATATTCAGGTAAACTTGCGCTGACTAATTGACTTAAATCATAGTTTTCATCCCCTGCTTGATACAGTAAATAATGATAATAAACAATGAACATTTCATCCGTTGTGTTCTCGCCAAACTGAACGTTCAATGGGGGCGTATTCGGGTTGTGCGGATTATTTGAAGTGTTGTCAAAAAGGGCTTCTCCTTTAAATTTATATCCAGCAGGAATTTTTTGAAGATGAGAGAACGTATAAAATCCTTGCCAATGAAAATCCCAATGCGGAATGTTAATATGCTTGAGGGTATCAATATTGTTGGGTGCCAATGCATACGACTTAATGCTTTTACCCAACAAATGCATATGAGGCATAACCGACAATGCTGAAACCGCCACAGGTATTCCTCCGTTATTCGGGTATTGGGCAGTCAGGGTTGTTAATTGATTTGCGGGTAAATTAAAGTTGTAGTCGGCAATGACAGGATCAGCCGATACTTGCCGTACCCCGGTGGTTCCTGGTGGATAAAAATGCAATATTACTTTAGTGCTGTCGAGCATTCCAGCACTTCCATTTGGATAATGCAGGGCAAAATAAATTTTCGATCCAGGGCCTATATCGACCCCTAATTTCAAAGGCGCAGCCGACGGTAGGATAAGAGGGGCCGCTCCAGGAACATAGGCGGAAAGCAATTTGGTAGAGGCAGAACTAGGGCTCGAACAAAAACCATTGGTGTTCGTTGATTCCACTCCATTGTGATCAATGTAAATGAGCGCGTGATGCACAATCTCCATGTTGCCAGGGATGATTTCAACGGCCTTGATAATGCGCGTTTCAGTTAAGTTAGTTGGAACAGCAAAGCAAACATAATCGTCCGATTGCGAGGTGGCATTTGAAACGTAATTCGGCATTTTCACCGTCAAATCTCCGTTGCCGAGTATGCTACCAACATTATATACTGGTGGTGGGGGTGTTTGTGCCGCATTGCCCTCAGGAAAACCATTATTTAACCAATTGAATAAAGTGGTTTTTTCGGCTGCAGTCAAAGCGCGGTCGTGCAGGTATTGTTGGTAAGAATTATCCGGCGGCCATGGGGGCATTTGATGCGTTGCTCCCGGAGAAATCGCCGCATAAATGGCTGCCGCCATGGGGGAAGCTTCCTGATACGTCGTTAAGGGAAATGGCGCTATTCCTCCTGTATGATGGCACGAAGTGCATTTATTATAAAAAATTTGGGCGACGTCGTTGCTCCATGTTTGTGCCGATGCGTTTAAGCCGACAACAAAAAAAACAAGACTAAAGACAAGTTTTTTCATGGTAATAGTTTTTTGAAAGAGTAGCTTTTCTCTTAAAAGGTTGTTTTGGTCGGGTTAATGAATCACCCATTGTTTAACCCCAACTGAGCCATTTTCCAACTGAAAACGCACCCAATAAGTGCCTTTATTAAGGCTTTCCATTTTTAGGGAATTCTCTTTAACAAGCCCCGTAAAGCTGTAAATTTTCCTGCCCATTGCATCGTAGACGTCTAATTGATTTACTGCCTTTTCGGAGATAAAAACGGAGTTGCCGTTGCTGGGGTTTGGATAAATGTTGACGCCCTCGGACACCAATTCTTCCTCAATTCCAGCGATGCATGTTTCATTCGCGGGAGTGCCGTCACAATACGTTGAGGCATACAATATCGCTTGTTGAAGTGGCGCATTCGCAATTTGCAAAGGAGCCTCATTACAACCTAATTGCTGTACCATAAAGTCTCGGATAAATCGCTCCGTGGTGTCCATGTATGCAGCATTACCAATGTAAGGACAATGACCTGCACCGGGAAAGGTGTAAAAATCACTGGAAACGTTAACCGCACATGCTCTTTCGTGCAGCATTCTGCTGCCGTCTAAATACATCAATGCCGTTCCGGGATTCACGATTCCTCGGTTGTACTTTACCGTACCATCCGCCGTGCCGTGAATAGAAACCATGGGTACATCACCCGCCTCCAACCAAACATATTTTGCCAATGCTCCGCACAGATTTATAACGCCTTTCACATCGGTTGAGTAACCAGGATTTCCGCTCGAACCCTCCAAACCACCTAATTGACTAATGGTGTTTTGGTTTAAGTAACCTGATATTTCGCATTCATTGTTCAAGTAAGCAACATGTAATGCGGTTATCGCTCCAGCAGAACTGCCACCAACATAAATGCGGTTCGTATCAATGCGATAAGTATCCGTGGTTTGCTTGTCTTTGTAGAAAAATCGAATAGCCGCCTTCAAGTCTTGTACCGCCCTAACAACCGCCTTCACAGCATTTGCCGAATCGATGGGAAAAAATCCGAGTCGATAGTCGACTGATGCACACGCATAACCCTTTCTTGCAAACCGCTGAGATAATGCTGTGATGTCTGGATCAGTTTTCGACCCTCCGAGGAAACTTCCCCCGTGCACCCACAGGATTAAAGGGCGGTTGACCTCATTGTCACCCGTTGGCTCGTAAAAATCCAATTTAAGTGAAGTGGTAGAACCGGAAAAGGAAGTGTTAGAGCCATAGGTAATGTTGCTCGTTAAAGTGTAATTTGGAAACACCTCAGAGGCGTATCGACCATTTAGGCAAGGCTGAGCTAGACCTTTCGAGGCAAAAACTGCAAGAAAAACGAAAATGTACATTTGTTTCATAGGATAAATTTAAGGAAATAAAACCGCATTATAATTCAATGCGTTGATTAAAGGGATATTAGATTTAAATGCTTGGTTAATCGATTTAAGAAACTCATTGGCCAAAAGGGCATTACCTCTTGGATTCAAGTGGATGCCATCTAAGGAAAAAACACCTCCGGAAACAAATTTCGCCGAAAGCGTAACGCCGTTAAACGCAAATCCAGACGGTAGCTTGGTAAAGAAGTTTTGAGTTTCCACCAATGCAAATCCATACGTAATGGCTTTCTGACGAATAATGGCATTAAACTGATCGATTCGTGTTTGAATTTCATTAAGTTCATCCAAGGTAAGAACGAATTCATTTCGAAAGGGGAAAATAGACCCCATTTGATGACACTTCACCGAATCCAAAGGAGCGGAAAGCAGAATTTTCTCACCCGGTACGGCCGGCCTCACGCCAAACATCCCCGCATTCGGGTCGGCAATCATGAAAGGGTTGTCTCCAACCACAAATGAAAACCCTAAGGGGTTGTAAATTTGGTTTAAAGAAGCCGCTTTATCTTCGTCCAATTTTAATCCATTGTAAGGAATGGTATTAAAAAATGGCCATTCGGTTACGTTGGGTATTGTTGCAATTACGGCCTTCACGTTTTGAGCATACAACTGTTCGCACAATTGCCCTAAGGATTCTTCAAATCCTACCCCAGGAAATCCTGCAAGCGGCGAAATTGGATTGGCTGTTGCACCACTTTTAGCATAGGGGAGCACGTCTTCTATTCCTATGTAAATGGAACAAAAAGAAGGATAACCATTTCCGAAAAGATTGTCCTGATAGGTGCTGAAGGTTCCGGAACCAGGAAGGTTGTATTGGTCGTTTGAAAGACGGGCAAAATAAGGATTGTGCTGGGGCAAATTGATGTTGCCGAAGCTCGATGAAACCAAATCGATCATTCGCAAACCTGGCACGCCAAAATTTGAAAACTTGCTATTGGGATCATATACACTCGTTGAAAAGGAATTAATTTCCCCTTGTGGGCTAATCCGAAGAGGCGACAGGGATGTAACGTTCTGACAATCGGTTTTGTATCCGAGAAACAACCTTGCTTGTCCGCTCCAATTCGCACCCATGTTTCCAACATCCATCCAAGGAATGGAAGCCTCCTGTGCTCCAACCAAAGATAATTGGCGCTGCAAAAGCGTTCCTAAGGAATTTTCTTGTCCTAATCGGTACAGGGCATCGTCCATGTAACCCGCAGTGTGGCCATCTCCAATCGACATGAATTTTGTGAAATCCGCATTTCCAGAATTATATACGTTTTCGGGTGCTTTGGGTTTACACGCAATGAGCAATATTAGTAAAGCAAGAAAGGATATCTGCCGCATGAGACTTACCATTTGTAATTTATCCCAAGCCCCGGAGCAAAGGCAATGGTGGTGAATGTTCCGCTTAATCCTGTTTCCAGGTTGGTGTCGGCACGTTGAATTCTTGTTGCATAAACGGAGGCGTCTAAGCTGAAATGTTGGGACAGAATATAGGATATTCCAGCTGTTCCGTACCATCGGTTGGCGTCAGGAGTTTCAGGAGTGACATAACCGCTTTGAACAGGGGAAAAACCAAATCCTCCTCCAATCCTAGCGATTAACTTTTGACCAGAATCGTCAGAAATGGCAACGTATTGCAGTCCCGCACGAAAGGCGAAAATACTCTTATACCTACGCGCAGATTTTGTATCGAGCAATGAAGTCGTATTCGTAGCATAATCAAAGGAAAGGGTGTCGTACGTTTTCCATCCCACATAATTCACATCGAGCACGGCATTCAAATTCTTGCGAACTTTAACATTAAAACCTAAGGTAGTAACAGCCGGCAGCGGTAGGTTGGAGGTCAGCGCTCCGTTGGGGAAGTTGGTTGATAACCCTTCTGGCACATGAAAAGCCACGTTTCCTTCAGTAACCGACATGTTAATTCCGGAACGATAGGATAATCCAGCAGTAAAGACGCCACCCGGATTGTAAAAAACCCCAAGATTGTATCCAAAACCCATAGCTTTACCTGAAATCTTAGCATGCCCGAAAGCTCCATCATTGGACTGAACTGGAAGGTCTTTTTCAAGCTCCACCTCCCCGGGCGACCAAACAAATCCCGCACCAATGCCAATGTTGTCGGTGACTTTAAATGAAACCGTTGGCTGAACATGAAAAACCTTCATGGATAAACGGGTAATGGCGAAACGACCAATCCAAGCGTCTTCGTATTGAACGGTACTTCCAAAAGGAGTGGTTATTGAAATCCCATAAGCTAAACGATGGGACTTCTTAGGTTTGATTAACGCGTACGCAGCAAAGGGTGTTCCCACCGGGTTTTTTGTTCGAAATACCTCTTGAGTTGACGAATCCACGTACATGACATTGGCAAAAATGGGCGTCGATGCAGCATTGACTTCGCTCGTTGAAGCAAAACAAGCGGCACCAGGATTGTAGAACAACGTAGAAGCGTCTTGGATTAATGCGGAACCTGCACATCCCATGCCTTGTTGTTTTTGACCTTGAAAATTTACCTGGAATCCTTGAGAAAAAACGCTAGTCAACAAGCTAAGTGCGAATAAGGAGGTCCAAAAAAACAGTAGTCTGTGGTTGTGCATTAACACCAAATTTACTTTTTTTTTCAAACTTCGTCATTGAACCAGGTAGCTTCATCGGTAAATTGGGTAATATCCCTGCGGTCTTTTTTTGTTGGTTTGCCTGTTCCGTAGTGCTGATAGGCTTTTTGAGCCTCAATATAATTTCGCCATTTTAACCGTTCTTCTTCAGGAGTTATGTCTAATATAAAAGTTGGAACTAATGCAGCACCAATGCGTTTTTCGGTTAATTCGAGGACTTTGTATGAAAACCAAGCATTAGCTTTTTGGACTTTAAGTACATCGCCGGGTTTAACGTCTTTTGCTGCTTTAACTGAAACGTCGTTGCAAACCACCTTTTTCTTGACAACCAACTCCGTGGCAATAGAACGAGTCTTTGCCAAGCGCACGGACCATATGAACTTATCGATTCTCAAGTTCTTGCCTTGTTTTTTTAGTTAGTCCTTGATATACCAAATTATACGAAGTTAGCATAAGGGTTTCCACAATAGATTTGGACGCATGCAAGGATGATAAATCAAGGGTAAGCCAGTGCGTTTTATTCATGTGAAAACCTCGGGTGATCCAGTCGTATCGTTCTGTCAAGTCTTCCACTTCTGAGGGACTTGATTTTAGGGTAATGTGTTCAGCTTCATGAATATCAACCAGCAAGAACATTTTACCTCCAACCTTAAAAACAAGCGTTGTTTCATTGAACGGGAATTCCTCCGTTACGTAAGGAAATAAAAGACAAAACGACCTTATTTGATCAAGGTTCATTTACACATGAACGTAGTCAGGGCATTCTTTTTGCCCAAGAAGTTTAAGCATTTTAGTGTGCGAACGAAGCGCCGATATAAAGGTCCGGTTGCTGTGATACGGCAAATTAAACTCTTCGGCAGTAGCTTTAACGATTTTAGACAAGGCACGATAATGCACGTGGCAAATATTTGGGAAGAGGTGATGTTCCACTTGAAAATTCAATCCCCCAACAAACCATGTAAACCAACGGGACTTCATAGAATAATTCGCAGTAGTGTACAACTGATGAACCCTTGAATCTGCCTCGATATCACCCGAATCATTGGGTTGAGCGAAGGCTGTATCGGGAATTACATGAGCGGGCTGAAACACCAACGAAAGCGTTAAACCCGCTAGTAATTGCATTAACGTGAAGGATATAATCACTATTGGCCAAGAAACCTGAGCGAAGTAAAGGGGCAAAAACAGGACCAATATAGCATAAATCACCTTACCAAAAAGAATGTACGCCATGTGTTGCGCATAAGTTAACCCTTGGGTTTTTGTGAGCCCCATCTGATTGTATCGTTTCGCTTGTTTAAAGTCCTTGGTTAAAAACCACATCATGGTCATCAACGAATAAAAAAACCAAACATATATGTGTTGATATCTATGTATTGGTTTCCAAGCGGAATAAGGAGAAAAGCGGAGCAAAGAAACCGGAGGATCAATGTCTTCGTCGAATCCGTCAATGTTGGTGAAAGTATGGTGTAAAACATTGTGTTGGATTTTCCAATTCGTTGGGTTTCCGCCAATAAAGTACATGATGCTTCCCACAAAGTAATTCACGTTCTTGCTGTTGGAATATGCCCCGTGGTTTGCGTCATGCATTACTGAAAGCCCCAAACCCGCCATACCTAATCCTGCAAGCATCCACAATGCGATAAACACCAAGGGAGAAGCCGTGTAGAACGAGAGGGCAATAGGAATAAAATACAGACACATCATAAAGAGTGTTTTCACCACCATTCCAACATTGGCATGACGTGAGATGTCTTTGTCCGCAAAGTATGCCGATACCCGCTGATTCAGGGTTTTATAAAAAGCTTGATTCGGGCTTTTCAAAAACGTTGGCGCTGTAAATTTATGATTCATTAGGCTAAATTAAGGTTTAATTGATTTCGGACCAATTAAATCACTTTTTCTTTGCGAACATGACCGTGTGAATCAAAACCTCATCACTCACGGCATCAGGCTCACCAATCCCAAAATCCGATCGCTTGATGGTGAAGTTTGATTCAATGGATAAGGCTCCTTTTTTATCAAAAGAATAAATAAAGGGGATTGTTTTGCTAAGTTCTTTTCCCTTTGACCTCATGGTCCCACTAACCACCCAAACAGAATCTGAGGACGAAATATCATTTCCAAAAAAAGTAATCGATGGGTAATTCGCCGCATCGAAAAAATCGGATGACTTCGCATGTTTCGCCATTCCTTCCATGTTGAGTGATAAAGAATTCACATCAATAACCAGATCAAATCCAGTAACCATTAGGGAGTCGTTGATCGTAACCCTTCCTTGTACCCCATCAAAAAAACCCGAAAAATCATCCGATTTAAGGTTAACTTTCGAATCTTTGGTAAAAAGATAATGGCTTTCGGTAAAGGACTGTTTTTTTTCTATTTGAGACCAAAACTCCGCGTTTGCGAAGAGGATTACTAAAAAGCAAAGTCCTTTGATCATGGTTTAATTTTTAATTACCTCTAGATCAGCCGCTAAGTTAATTTGATCAGAAACCACGGCGACAGGCATGTCTTTGCCAATTCCGAAATCCAGGCGGTTGAATTTGCCGGTAATTTTAAACCCTGCCACATCTAATCCAGCTCTGTTTTTTGCGTTTCCATTGTGCGTAGCGGTTAAGGACACTTCTTTTGTTACCCCATGCATAGAAAGATTACCTTTGATAAGGTATTTCTTTCCTTTCAATTTTGTACAAGAGGTAGATTTGAATTGAATGTTTGGAAATTGGCTCACCGCAAAAAAATCTTCCGATTTGAGGTGGTTGTCTCGGGCCTCAAGGCCTGTATTAATGGATGATGCATCCGCAACCAAATCAAATGTTGCATTGCTGAAGTCTTGATCATTCGCCGTTGTTACCGTGCAGGTAACCTTATCAAATGCACCATTGGCATCTGAAATACCCATGTGAACTGCAGTAAATCCTAAGCGAGAGTGCGCGGTATCTAAGTTCCAAGTTCCTTGGTTAATCAGCGCAAAAGAAAAGGTAATAAATGCTGTTACAATAAGGATCAATTTTTTCATGATTACGGAATTTTAAGTTAAATTAATGATTCAAAAATACAAAGCCCTAACAAACTAATGGAAAATTTGTTGAATAATTAACATTGTTTTAGAAACATCAAAATTGGGGATTTGAACTCGAAGGTACTGGATCATCAACTGAAAGGCGTCTCTTAGATCTTGTTTATCCAAAACAGGTTTTTCGAGCAATAAATTATTCCATGCTTGAGCCCCGTGGGTTGAATTAATCGCTTCCCGAGAAAAAATGCCTTCAGTTAAATCAAAGCCCGATGCCTTGTCAATGGGCTCGGGTAGATATCCCAATGCATCCATCCACTGGCATAAAAATTCAAGGGGCAGATGAAATAAGGATTCCGCCGTTGCCAATTTTAAAGCCGTTTGTTTAAGCACGAGGTCCATCCTGATGTCAAATTGTCGATGTTCGCACGTTTGATGAACCACTTCGCACAAAAAATATGCGACCGCTAAACGTTGTGGGTTTATGCACCAGGAAGTATCTTGGCTTACAATATCGAAACGCTTGATGCTGTTGATGCCCGTAGAATTCGAATACTCCAATTCATACTGAACAAATGGAATTAACGGAGGGTGTTTTTTAGAGGGAAACAACAGAAAAGAGGTTAGTCCTTCCTTTTCAAGATAAAAACCTAAGGTTTTCGCCCGAGTAGAAAAAGCGTTGCGTTGTACAAAAAAACCTGTGGCGGTGTTATTCACCCTTCGAAATTACTCAACCTTTTTTAACAATAACCGAGACGTTGTTCTGATTTTGTTCGGATTTCCACTGGTTAAGTTTCGACTTCATTTTTCCCTCTTTAGATGAAGCTGATTGCTCATTAACTCCTGCTTCTTTTTTGTCTTCTTTTTTCGAATTAAAGTTGATTTTCACCACTTCTTTAATTTCCTTCTCTTCTTTAATTTCTTTAACGGTGGTGTCGTTTTTAAAAGCGCCAAACTCCGTCTTTAAAATGGATTTGATCGTTTCTTTTTCCTGCACCATTTGCTCTCTGATGTCCTGTTTTCTTGAGGACTTGTCCCATTCAATAACCGGATTATCTATGTGACCATACATTCTTAGATATATTTTTGCACCCGTACCGTCGTCCATGATCTTTCCAAATTCGGCATCGCGGTCTTCTCCGAGAAGCTCCCTTAGATCAAATTTCAAGCGATAATCAATTTGTTGTTGAAACGAATGCGTGCCCGAAAGCTCTAAATCCATAGCATTTGATTCAATGCGCATTTTGGGAATTATAAGCACTCCTTGGTTTATGGTAAAGATGTTTTCCAAGGTATTGAATGAAATATTCGTGAGGTTTCGCTCAAAATTATCGAGGTTCTTTTTTCCCAAAAGTAATTTACCAGCGTTGGTTTTCAAGCTTGATGCAACGTCCTCTAGAGCCTTAACGTTTCTTAGTGCCCCATGAATGACCTTCACATGAGCGCTTACATTCATTCGATTCAAGTCAATCCCACCTACTAAATCGAAAGGAGCGAAAAACTGAACCTCAGCTTGAGCAGTTCCTGAAATTTGATGAGCGGTAATGACATCCTGATCGAAATTATTCCATTCCCTGAACATGGGGGCGAAATGTAAATTACGGGTATTCATCTCTGCTTTAATGAGCAAATGTTCAGGAGAATCCTCTGATATACTCAATGCACCTGAAATATCCGTCCCACCGTTGCGCAATGAGAGTGAAGGAAAATTCAGCGTGCCATCTTGAAGGGTTAATGCGCCGTTGATTTGCTCAAACAAGTGATTGTCGTAGGTAATTTTCTGAGCCATTAATTGGATTTGTCCTTCTATGTTCCTTGGTAAAACGAATTGCTTACCAGCGTTATCTATTTTTTCCTCTTTAGTCGTTTTACCAAGATCTTCAACATAAATGTTACGGCTTTTTATGGCACAATTTACATGTAAATTACCTTTACGGGACAAATAATTATAAACGTTGCCAAAACTTCCATCTAGGCTCAAATCGCTATTATTAACGGCGAGCGTGGCGCCTTTAATGCCGACTTGACTACCCGATAGGGAAAAGTTTCCATTGATGTTTTCAAAAGTTCTATGGTCGTTAATCGCTTTAAACCAAACATTAGTTAAACCTAAATCCCCGTTGATTCGCTTTATGTGCAAATCCTTGTCCACCTGTAGGTCGAATTCAGCATTGATTTTTGCGATTCCTTGCACTTTTTCTATGTACTGTTTTCCAGAAAGTTTATTAACGATTCCTAAATCTACGCCTCCTCTAACTGATCCTTTAATGCAAGGTTTTACAAAGTTACTTATGAAAACACTCCCTTTAAAAGGTCCAGCTACGCTTACAAATTGCAGGTTGGATAATTTCAATTCGTCCTGTTGTGGCCTTCCGTTGCTATGATAGCTTCCGTTTAGGGATAATTGTGAAATGTGCGTGTTTTTCACTGGTTCCTGTAAGTGGCCGTCCTTTACCTTAAAGTTGCAATCAATGTTCGGATGAGGTTGATTTTTATGGGCAGTGATGTTTAAGTTGAAATCAACGGTACCTTTGCCTTTGTAAGCATCGATCTCTCTTTTTGCCGTTTCAATGGACAATTTGTTCACGACTTCAACCAACGGCAACGAGCTTGCTTTTAAAGAAATATCCATGCTGTCGGGGGAGTAAATTCCACCCAACGAAAACGGAATGGACGCTATAAGCAACTGGTTTGTAGGAAACGAAATGATGCCCTTTTCTGCATCAATGTTCACAGAAAGATTTACTTCAACGGGTTTGTTCTTAACCAAAACGACCTCGCCAGATTGAATTTCGTTTAATTGAAATCGGCCTTGCGCATTTAAATCAAATTTTAAGTCGTTCATGTTGCCCGAGAATGCCATCTCTTCCAACGAAGTCTTAATATTCTGTTGATCCGCCGCATTTAAATAATTTACCTCAAAGTTTATGGTTCTAAAGCTGCTGATTTTTACGGCCAAAGGGTTGCTCGTAGAGTCCTCGGATGTTTGAAGAATATTGTAGTTCGTTGTTCCAGATTTTGAAGTTCTTAAATTGAGTGCTCCATTTTTTAATTCAACGACGCGAATATGATAGTTCTCCTTCCATAAATCCCAAGGGTTAAAAACCATGCGAATCCTTTCGGCGGTCAATAATTTTCCTTCGCTTCTTTCCTGAGGGAAAGCATCGTTGACCTTTACTTCATTGAGGTTAATGGCAAGGTTTGGGAACGTTGACCAAAATGTAACATCGGCTGATTGAAAATAGACAGGTTCTTTGAATTGTTTTCCCACCTCGTTTAGTACCGCATTACAAATACGGTCTTGGAATAGATATATAAGTAGAGTAGTCAATGAGACTATTGAAACGATAGAAATAAGGCTCCATTTAAACCCTTTAGTCAATTTATCTTTTACCGTCATTGCCGTTGTTTGTGGGCAACTTAACGGAAGTAACGGGTTAAAGGTTACGGAATCCTTGGTTTTATTTTAGGAATGTAAATAACGGTTTCCTGTAGCTCCAAGAGCCGCCTCCTTGACCGCCTCTGAATACGTTGGATGCGGGTGACAAATCCGAGCAATGTCTTCCGCAGATGCGCGATACTCCATGGCAACTGCCGCTTCCATGATTAAATCCGCTGCTCGAGCAGCAATCATATGTACCCCAAGAACTTCATCCGTGGTTTTATCTGAAATAATTTTAACAAAACCACTGGTATCCATGGAGGCTCTTGCTCTACCAAGCGCTTTGATGGGAAAATTTCCAACATTGACCTCAATTCCCATGGTTTTTAATTCTTCCTCTGTTTTACCGATACTCGCGACCTCAGGCCAAGTGTAAATAACACCGGGGATAAGATTGTAATTCATGTGGGGTTTTTGTCCTGCAATCCACTCAGCAACAAATACGCCTTCCTCTTCCGCTTTGTGGGCGAGCATTGCGCCTCGAACAACATCCCCAATCGCATAGATATTGGGAACGGCTGTTTGAAGGTGATCGTTTACCTCAACTTGTCCGCGAGCATTAACATTAAGACCAACTTTATCCAGCCCCAATCCTTCGGTGTACGCTTTCCTTCCCACTGCAACTAAGCAATAATCAGCTTCTAATACTACCTCGTTACCTTTTTTATCCAGGGCAACAACCGATGTTTTATCTCCTAGGTTGGAAACTTTCTGCACAAGGTGTTCAAAATGAAACTTAAGCCCTTCTTTTTTAAGAATTTTGGTAAGTTCTTTTCCAATTGATCCATCCATTGTGCCCAATAAGGTTGGGGAATTTTCCACTACCGTAACTTCAGATCCCAAACGAGCATAAACGGATCCGAGTTCTAATCCAATAACACCACCACCGATTACGATAAGTTTTTTCGGGATTTCCTTCAAAGAAAGTGCTTCCGTAGAGGTAATAATCCGTTGTTTATCTGGAACCATGCTAGGAAAGAAATTGGGCTTGGAACCAGTTGCTATGATAACATTTTTTGTTTGAAGCTCCTTCACTCCCTCGGAGCCTTTCACCGCGATCATTGTTGGACTAACAAAAGAACCCAAACCATGGTGGACATCAATTTTGTTTTTGTCCATTAAAAATTTCACTCCTGCACACGTTTGACTTACCACATCATTTTTACGTTGAATCATTTGCGTAAAATTCGCTTTGACATTGCTGACTTCGATACCATGCTCCTTGAAATGATGAGTTGCGTTGTAAAAATGCTCCGAAGAATCCAGCAATGCTTTGGAGGGAATACAACCTACATTAAGACAGGTTCCGCCTAGGGTGGCGTATTTTTCCACTAAGGCCGTTTTTAGGCCTAATTGAGCGCAACGAATAGCTGAAACGTACCCTCCAGGTCCCGAACCGATAACTACAACATCGTACATACTGATATATTTTGCACAAAATTACGATAAGACGGTAGATATTTCCTAAAAATGACCGCAAATAAGCAACCTAATTACACCAAATGTGTTTAACAAACCAACATGAAGGAGGAAATCTTATTGGCCGGTGCTGGTTGGTTAGGAAAACCCTTAGCCATTCGATTAAAAGAAGTCGGATATGATGTACGCATCATCGGTCATTCGCGGGAGAAACAGGCGGAATTCAATCGCCTTGGTTTTGAATACCAATGCGTAGATTACGACCAATTGCCGAAACTTCGCCTTAAAAAATTGATTATTTGCATTCCGCCAACGGAAAATTACCTGTCCATTATTGAAAACCTACTCAACGCGGTTCAGCCTTCTTTCACCCTTTTTACTAGTTCCACAAGTGTATACGCCCAAACTACAGGAACGGTTGATGAGTCCTCTGTTTGCGAAGGCAACTCGGTTCTTTTCGAGGCAGAGAAATTAATCCTTAAACATCCGTCTGCTAGCACGGTTTTAAGGCTTGGGGGATTAATTGGTTCTAATCGAAATCCTGCGAGGCATTTCAGCGGTAAAACGAATTTATCGAACGGTCTTGCCCCCGTAAATCTTATCCATCAATTGGATATTCTCCGTTTCGTTGAAATGATTTTGCAGCATAATATCTCAGGAATTTACAATGTGGTGAACCCTTTTCATCCTACTCGAAAGGTATACTATGAGCAAGAATGTTCCGCTTTAGGACTTGATTCCTGTCACTTTTTACCTGAGGGAGAAGGCAAAGTGGTGGATGGTTCAAAAATAACGAGGGCATTACACGCCGAGTACCTACACCCTATTGTTTCACAAGGTCGTTTTGGCTAACTTTGAACAAGCAACATGCAAAGGGCTCTTCTTTTAATGGTATTTGTGTTTCTCGTGGTGAGAGGGAATGCCTCGCACATTATTGGAGGGGATATTTACTATGACTATTTGGGCAACAATCAATATCGATTTTATCTGACCCTTTACCGAGATTGTGCTTCCTCGGGTGCGGCTTATGATGACCCTTTGCAATTGGCCATTCATTTGGGTAATGGGAATTTGTTTCAGAACATCTCCATTCCTTTTCCGGGAAGCACTCCTGTACCGCTTGATTTTAACAATCCTTGCGCCACGCCACCCGGTGGGATTTGTGTTGAAAAAGCGACCTATATAACGGTTGTAACTTTACCTCCTACGCCTTTGGGGTATGATATTTCATACCAGCGATGCTGTCGAGGCCCCAATATCACAAACCTGATCACACCAGATGATACGGGTATAACCCTTACCACACATATCCCTGGATCGAATATTGGCGACGGAACCTTTTATCAGAACAGTTCTCCTCGTTTTGTAACCTACCCCCCAATACTGCTTTGTAATACAGAAGCAAAAACATTCAATCATGGAGCTACCGATCCTGACGGAGATGTGTTAAGTTACTCTTTGGTAACGCCCAATGCGGGGGCAAGCTCCATTACACCTCTCCCGCCACAAACGCCTCCTCCTCCATTTCCGCCGGTGGTTTGGGCACCCGGATACAATGCGAACTCTCCTCTAGGTCCTGGGTCAACCATTACCATAAATCCAACAACAGGAGTTATGCAAGTGATTCCTCAAAACATTGGATTATTCGTGGTGGGCGTGAAGGTTACAGAGACCCGAAATGGGGTGGTGATTGGTTCAACCGTTCGTGATTTTTTATTCCGAATTTTCAATTGCAATATCACCCTTCAAGCGCTTTTACCAACCCAAGAACAGCTTCCAACATTTATTTCATATTGCCAAGGGCTCACGGTAAATTTTGTCAATAATTCGTATGGAGGTAGTTCTTACGCATGGGACTTTGGTGTTCCGGGTACCAATTCAGATATAAGCACCTCCTTTCAACCCGGCTTTACGTATCCAGCACCAGGGACTTACACGGCTTCCCTCATTGTGAATCCTGGTCAGGCGTGCACCGATACTGCTTACATTACCGTAATTGTCAACAATCCTTTCTCCATTTCTTGGAACAGCGCTGATTCCTTGTGCATCGTAGGAAACTCCTTCAATTTTACGGGTATCAGCAGTGCTCCACCTGGGGTTGGCACCTACAACTGGGTGTTTGGAAATGGAGCGAGTGTAAATACAGCAAATGGCCTTGCCGTTAACAACGTAACCTTTAATGCTCCGGGATTTCACCCGGTAACCCTTAACGGGGATAATGGGGATTGCATTACTTCTTACACCGATTCCATCTATATTTTTGACGTTCCTGTTGCCAGCGCTTCATTCCCTCCGAATCAAAATTGCCTCGGATTAACGGTACCCTTTGGAAATTCCTCGACCAATTCGCTGGTTACTCATTGGGATTTTGGGGTGAACGGAATAACCAATGATACGAGTAATTTGTCTACACCTACGTATACGTATCCAGGCCCAGGTACTTTTGAAGTCATCTTAAACGTTTCATCCGGACTGAATTGCACCGACGCTGACACCCTTAGCATCACGGTCAACGAACCCTTGACTTTGTCGTTTATTCATAACGATTCTTTGTGCATTAACGGAGGCTTTTACACCTTTGATGCTACGGTAAGTGGCCCCCCAAATACAACGTACTGGTGGAACTTTGGCCCTAACGGCAATCCTGCTACTTCAAATTCCGTGGATGTGAACGGTGTGAGTTTTATAAATCCGGGAATTCAACCCATCACCTTATATGGTTCATTTGATAACTGCATAGATTCCTTGCAAAGCCAAGTATATGTTTATGCCGAACCCACGATTGGTTTCAGCATGATTCCCGGATTACAATGTGTTCCCTATCCTGCGACGTTTATAAATACTTCAACTACCGATGGGCCGGCACAGTATGTTTGGGATTTTGGCGACGGTTCAACATCCTCCAGTTTCAATGGTTTTCACACCTATTATCAGGTGGGTAATTACAGCGTCGGGTTAACACTAACAACCTTGGTTGGATGCGTTGACACCTTGTACTTGTTGCAGCAAGATATCATCAATGTTAATCCCTCGCCTGTTGCCATGTTCAGTGTGACCCCAGAAGAAGTGAACGTCTGTGACAACGAAGTGACATTCACCAATGAGTCTTCAGGAGCAACCTCGTACTTGTATATTTTCGACCAAAACGGGTTTATGTCGGAAGAGCCGAATTTCACCCACGAATATGTAAATGTAGGAACCGACTACCCACAACTCATTGCTTCGAATCAATTCGGATGTAAAGATTCCGTTCGCCAAACGGTCATGGTATTACCTTTTTCGATTTACGTCCCCAATACATTCATCCCGGATCAAGATGGAAAAAACGATGTGTTTTTGCCAATCTGCCCCTTTGAAATCTACGATTGGGATTTTCAAATCTACAACCGTTGGGGTCAAACCGTATTCACGACAGATCGTTTAGACGAAGGATGGAACGGCACATTTAAGGGCTTAGACTCTCCCGATGGAGTGTATTCGTACAAGATACGTTATCGAGGTTGCGAATTCCCCAGTGCATGGCAACAAATCACGGGTTCTGTGAGGTTGCTTCGTTAGGTTATTTCCGAAGGACAAAGTTCTGTCCTAAATACACTTTTCTTACCTGTTCATCGTTGGCTAGTTCCTCGGCCGTTCCACTCTTCAAAATTTTGCCCTCGAACAAAAGATAGGCCCTATCGGTAATGGAAAGGGTTTCTTGAACGTTATGGTCTGTAATCAACACCCCGATGTTGCGTTTTTTTAGATCTGCAATAATGGATTGGATATCCTCTACAGCAATAGGATCAACCCCAGCAAAGGGCTCATCCAACAACACAAATTTTGGATCTGTTGCCAAAGCTCGAGCAATTTCTGTGCGGCGTTTTTCTCCACCTGAAAGCCTATTTCCAAGTGTTTTTCTAACCTTAGCAAGCGAAAACTCTTCGATTAATTGTTCCAGTTTTTGGAGTCTTTCCTGTTTAGTAAGAGGCGTCATTTCCAAAATCGCCAAAATGTTATCTTCCACACTCAACTTTCGAAATACCGATACTTCTTGAGGTAAATATCCTATACCTAGTTGGGCCCTTTTATACATGGGCAGCCGGGTGATTTCATGGGAATCAAGGTAAACTTTTCCATTATCCGGCTGAACCAGACCAACAATCATATAAAAAGAAGTTGTTTTACCCGCCCCATTTGGACCCAATAGACCTACAATTTCACCTTGCCCAACTTCGACCGATACGCCGTCAACTACTCTTCTACCTCGGTAGGCTTTTTCGATGGCTTGTGTGTGAAGTTTCATGAGACGAAGGTATTAAAAATTGAAGGAGAATCTACCTCGAATTCCTAAAGGACTGATGCCTGGAGTTAAATGGGTTGCCCGCCAAACTAAATCAATGCGAACAACTTTAAAAATATTCTCAAGCCCAACGCTGCATTCAACATAGGGCGTTTTACCAAAATCCCGGACATAGTTTGGAATAATTACATTTTGGGAATGTGGTCCTTTCAAGGCACCAAATAAAATTCGCTGTTGAGTTACCAATCTTAACTTTAATTTATTGATTCCAGGTATCCAATTAAAAAATAAACCTTCCCAATGGTTTTCAATGAAAGCGCTAGCATAACGGTCTGAAATAAATTCAAGAAAGTTCATTTTGTTGTACGCGCTTGTAAGCAACCAATATGATTGATTTCCTTCATGAGCTTTCAAAAAAGGGAAAGCGGTGCTGCCAAATACCATCCCCAAACTGGCTCCGTACCTTAATCGGCCTAATACACCAACCTGGGTATAATGTTCTAGCTGGGCTTCGATTTTCTGATAGTTGTATAAACTTCCTCCGATGCCCTTGACGCCGAAAATTCCTTGTAGTGATAAAATGGGAAATGCCGACCCCACACTGGTTCGATCAAATTGACCGGAAAGAAACTCTTCGTCTTTAGTCCAACGAATTCTTCCAATGAATTCTGCAGTAGTTAGCTTTGAAAGCGTGTCAAGGGTGTTGGTGGAGAGGTTGTTGCGTAAATAGGCGCTGATGCCCAAAGGGGTATATTCTTTCCAATCAAAGCCACCGGTTACGATAAGGTCCTTTTTTACGTCTTTTTCCAAGTTAAACCCTACTTTTTTTACAAACGTTAATTTATCGAACGGAGCAGTATTTAAAACGGTTGCAAAGGTGCTTCCCAATTGAGCAGCGGTAGGTGATTGACCAATCTGTTCGAGGTCGTATTGATAATAAAGGGAGAGCATCCCTCTTTTTTTTGGGGTAATGTTGTAACGAATTAACCCCGCATATTTAACCTTTTGATCCAAGAGACCATATCCCACTCTGCCACCAATTTCCAACCTTTTTGAAAAAGCATTCGAAGTACGTAAGGCAAGAGAAAAACGGACATTTTCGACAGGATTGGTGCTGACCAAGGAGGTCACATTACCTAATTCGATTTTCCCGAAGGGGTAATAACCGGTGGTTGCAAAATAGGTGAGTTTTTTCAGGTTCTGAAAGTACTTAATTCCTTCAAGGGTGTCGATCATTGCGGCAATTCCGTTTTCTGTTTTATTGAGCGACGTGTGCCGTAAGGAGTCCCAAGCCTCCGCTGTTCGCTCTTTGGCTCCTTCCAAGAATTCTACGGCATTCGGATTGCTATAGAATTCATCTGGTAAAGACATGTTCACCTTGATTTTTTTTCTACTGCTCGATTTTTTTCCGTAAAAACCAGTAGTCTTTAACTTTTCAGTAAGTCTAAATTCAAGTACAAGAAGCTCCTTTGACATCATCCAAACCTCGCGCTCTATCTGCTCAAAGGATTGTTCGATGATAAGATCTTGAAGGTAGTTGAGATTTGCTTGGGGAGAAATCCTAGCGCTTATCGACTCAATGGCATACGTGGTGTCATGGATCCACATTTCCCCTGTAAACGCGAGGGCCTCCTCGTGCTTTGGTGTAAATCGTAATTTGTAGCAGAATTTATTGTTGTGAAAAGTAGAGTCTTCTAAATAAAACCGGTAGATATTTCTAGCATAAGGGGCTGTTGGACTGATGAAGGACTTTCCAAATAGGTCAATAATGTTGTCATAGAAATTGATATCTAAATACATGTCTCCTAAAAATTGTGCCGCCTGCAAATTCTCAACACCTGTTATACGGCTAGCCTTTACGATTTCTCGTTTTTTCTTAGGATTATTGGTAAAAAAGAAGTCAGATACGGATTCCGCTAGGACTACGGGCAAGTTCAATTTGTTGTTCTCCGTAGTGTCGAAATATTGCGTAATGGTGTTGAGTTTTTTAATCGGCCCGATAGTGGTCAGCGCCGTATCAATATTATTAATTCCAACTTGAAATTTATTGTAGGCTTCATATTGATATGCCTCCAATTTTTCTTTATTGTTGACCCGTTTATGGGCTACCACTTTTTTATGGAGTTTGGTGGAAGGGAACTCGTCTGGAGGTAAAACCACAACCTCGCTGAATTCCTTCGAAACGGGAGGGAGGAGCACATTAATTTCCTGGTGCACATCGGGTTTAATTTTTTTACGCGTCACTTTGTATCCTAAGAGGTAGCATTGAATGGAATCTACCGGATAATATGTTTCCAAAACAAATCTTCCCAAGCTATCGGATTGGGTGGCAATTTTTGTTCCGTAAAAACCAACCTTAACACCAGAGAGAGGAATCCTTTTTCCTTGTTCCATTACCACCCCTTCAACAATAGTCTTTTGAGCCGTCACGTTTAACGCCATGAGCATGGCAAAAACGAAGTTCTGCCCGCTTTTACCGTTCAATTGCCTTTTTTTTTGAAGCCCGTTTCGCCACCAAAATTCCAATTTCATACAGGGCAATGATGGGTATAGACACAATTACTTGAGACAAAATATCGGGAGGAGTGATGATGGCCGAAAGGATGAGTATAACCACAATGGCATGTCGGCGGTATTTTTTTAAAAAATCAACATCGATTAATCCGATTTTTGCGAGAATAAAAATCGCAATTGGCAATAAAAAAAGTAATCCAGAATAAAAAATCGTCGAAATAATAGTCCCCATATAGGAACTTATCGTGAAATTATTTTCAATTGACGAGGTGATTTGAAAGGAGGCAAAAAATTGCACGGTTAAAGGGGCGACGATGAAATAACCAAATAAAATTCCAGTAAAAAAACAAAGACTAACGTAAAACACCAGACCCTTGGCTGCTTTTAACTCGTTCTGTTTTAATCCTGGTTTGACAAAGGCCCAAATTTGGTAGAATATATAAGGAGATGAAACGATTAAACCTCCCATTATGCACATGGTCATGGCATAATTGAACTGTCCGGACATGGTCATGCTTTGCATTTTTACAGGAGTGTCTTCAACACAAACACCCAAAAATCGGCACATGAGTTTGAACGAAATAAAATCTTTGCTTTTAAGCGACAAAAAAAGGTGGTTCATAATCCATTCTTGGAATATCCAAATTACCACCGCCACAATGATGACAGCAACGGCTATTCTTACCAGCCTCCAACGTAATTCGTCCAGGTGCTGCAAGAACGACATTTGCTTGTTTTCTGTCATTCAACAAAGATAACTAAATGGTAAAAGAGAAAAAAGCCTCAAAACGTAATTTGTTTACGTTCAGCCAAATGAATCTTTGTGAAAAAACAACATGAAGAGCTTTCTAATACAAAAAATTCAATTTTCTACGGAATCTAGAAACGTAAAATGCTGCGGTATTTTGAACATGGGGAACCTATCGTTGAATACTAGCCTGCGCATTGATTTCGGTCAACTGAACGTAATTCTAAACAAAATAAGTAGAAGCTTGGACAGTGATCGACTTTACGACTGCCTAAAAGAAGAAGAAACTGCGGAGGGAACTTTTTATTCAATGAATCTTGAAGATCAAGAAATTCTTCCCATTTCGCTGGTTGAACTAAATCAAGAACCCCAATACGGATTACGAATCAGTGCTTAAAACTACGGTTGGATGATTACTGTTTCTTCGTTAGTCTTTTCCGCTTCGATTTTGATAATTCCTTGACCTTGACGATTTCCTTTGTAGGCTTCAATATCCAAAACAGCAACCCCTGCTTGGCCTAACTGATAAATCTCATTATAATTAAAGGTCGCGATTCCCGCGGCATTGGTATAAGCGGTATCGTAAACCACAACTTGAGAGGGACAGTTGCACGTAGATGTTCCATGCAGAACAACCATCGCTTGTTCGATCAGGTTGTTGTTTTCATCCCTCACTTCAATTTTTGCAATCGTATCTTCTTTTTTAACGCAAGAGTAGGTTGTGGCAAGTAGGATGGCGAATGAAAAGATAATTAAATACTTGTTCATGGGTAAACTAGTTAGGTAAATAAATGGTTTCCACAGCGGTGGTGTGGATTCTGCAACGCGTGTAACCGGTAGCGGTTTTATTGTTGTGTTTGACTACAATATCAAAATAACCTGTGGTGTTGTCTGGACCAGACGTGTTAAAATATTGGTCCATATCCACCGAGGTAAATCCGGAACTATTCGTATACGTGGTATCAACAAATGCCCCAGTAGGAGGATTACTTTGCTGATCGCCAATTACAACAACTTTTGCTCCACTCATTAATTGATTCGAAGAGGAACGCACAAAAACTTTTAAAATTGCGGGATCTTTTGACTTACAAGACCCTACCACAACCAAGGAAATAACCGCAACAAAAAGCACAAACACTTTTTTCATAGCACGAAGATTTTCTATTCTAAATTAAATAACTACCTCAAAAATAATACATTTATTCGGCTTGCAAAAACAAACCCATGAACCAAAGGGTATTTTCCAAGAGGTACGTTTACCATTACAGGGAAAAACTTAACTTTGTTTCAACAAATTAAACACCTTTGGGGAAGGAAAAGTTACACGAATGTTAAAAAAAATCGACCACATTCGGCTTGGATTAGCCAACGAAATCTTGGACTCCTCAGCGAGCCGTGAAGATTATCGCTTACGTTATTTAGGATCTAAAGGCCTCCTGAAAGAATTATACCAAGAATTCAAGTCGGTAGCATCTGAAGATAAACGAGCAATTGGTTTAGCTTTAAACCAACTTAAGCAAGAAATCGAAGAACGTCTTGAGTCTGCGATTTCGACCGACAACGAAACCCAACAAAGGAGGGAAATTAATGATGTTAGCAGGCCTGCAACAACGGAGACCGTCGGAACATTACACCCTTTACGCTTGGTAACCCAGGAAATCATTTCGATTTTTGAAAGGATTGGTTTTACCCAATCCGAAGGCCCTGAAATAGAGGACGACTGGCATAATTTCTCAGCCCTTAACTTTCCTCCAGACCATCCTGCAAGGGATATGCAAGACACCTTCTTTCTTGACACCCCATTCGATCAACTTTCCCTAAGAACACATACCAGTTCTGTACAGGTGCGAGTAATGGAGTCCACGAAAATGCCCGTGCGAACTATCTCAGCGGGAAGGGTATATAGGAATGAAGCCATTTCTGCGAGAGCGCACTGCTTTTTTCATCAGATTGAGGGCTTGTACATTGATGAAGACGTAACGATGGCAGACCTCAAACAGACGTTGGATTATTTCGCTAAAGCACTGTTCGGCCCTGAAGTACAAATCCGCCTAAGACCCTCGTATTTCCCATTTACCGAGCCCAGCGCCGAAGTGGATGTTTCATGCACTCTTTGTCAAGGCAATGGATGTAATGTGTGTAAGCATAGCGGTTGGTTGGAGATTTTAGGTTGTGGAATGGTTGATCCTAACGTGCTCTTGTCTTGCGGAATCGATGCGAAGAAATACACTGGATTCGCCTTTGGAATGGGCGTAGAACGCATTGCGCAACTGAAATTCAGAGTAAACGACCTCCGACTTTACTCAGAAAACGACCTCCGTTTCTTACAACAATTTCATTTATAATCGTATGGAGTTCTTTGATCTTCTACCTGAGCATTCGCTTGAATCCATTGAATTTAAAAGCAAGGATAAACCGCAAATTATTTTAAAACACTCGACAAGATGCATCGTTTCATCTATGGCGCTTCGATCCCTACAGCATTGCGATGCAGATGCCCAATGTTGGGTCTTAGACCTCTTAACCTACCGAGAACTTTCGAATGAAATAGCCCGACGATATGAAATCATGCATCAATCACCTCAAATCATTTTGCTTCAAAATGGAAAGATAAAATTGCAGGCGTCGCATGAAGAGATTAACTGTGAATTAATCAAAAGTGCATATGCGAAATAAAAGAACCCTGTTTATCCTCGGAATATTAGTAATCATAGCTGCTACGTTTGTTTACCAAAGCTTGCAAAACATTAACCGTCAAGAAGAAAACGATGGTCCTGGAGCGTATTTTACTTCCCAAGGTAACCTAGTAGCTTCATTTAATCAAACGTTAACTGGACAAATTAAAGTCCTCCCCGAACAACAAAAGGTTCAAGTAAAAATTAATGACAGCCTCGTTTTTGAAGCATCAAAACCATCAACCAACATTCCTCTAAATGTTTCAATAAAAGGATTGCCGTTAGGGTCTTATCGCTTGAGAGTCATTTCCTACGGGGAATCGGGGGTAAGCAGCGAAGATGAAAGGGTCTTATATGTGGTTTCAGATGTGGCACCTAAAGCTTGGGCGATTGAATCCGTTCGTCAATACCCGCACAACGACTCGCTATTCACTCAAGGATTATGTTTTTACAATGGCAAAATGTTTGAAGGAACCGGGGACCCAAAGACCATTGGCGCGACCATGGTCGCAGAGGTTGAATTAAATACCGGTAAGGTTGTCAAGCGTCGAACGAAACCTCAACCAATTTTTGGAGAAGGAATTACCATTCTGAATGGCGAAATGTACCAGATATCTTGGAAAAACGACTCATGTTTTGTGTATGATGCGGCCACCTTGTCACCCCTTCGCTCTTATACCTATTCGGGGGAAGGATGGGGTTTAACCCACGACAATAAGTTGCTAATAATGTCCGACGGAACCGAGAAAATCTACTTTCGCGACCCGAAAACCTTCAAAGTTCTGAAAACCCTTTCTGTATATACCCATCAAGGACCGATTAATTACTTGAACGAATTAGAATACATCGATGGATTGATTTATGCTAATGTTTGGATGAGCAATATCATTGCAGTTATTGATCCTCAAACAGGTCGCGTAATGTCCACTATTGATGCCACGGAGCTCGTTAAAAAAGGAAAAGGAAACGGAGAGGTTCTGAACGGTATTGCCTTCAACCAAGCAACGAGAAAAACCTATTTAACTGGGAAATATTGGCCGTATATATTCGAGGTTAAAATAACTAAAAACTAAGGTGCTATCAACAAAAAGTGTTCAGAAACTTTTTCTCCATTTTTTATTCTTAAAACGTATTTTCCTGAATTCCAATAGGTATAATCCAGTACCTGCGAAGAGGAGGATAAATCCAATTCGATGAAGGGATTTCCTTCCCGTTCTATCCATGCGCGCTGATTCGAACTGAATAACCGATTACTGAATTCAAAGCGGATCCGGTTGTTTTCTTCTGGAAGGCATCGAATGTAAGCCCCCTTCTTTAACGTTTCCATAGAATTTACAGCATAAGCTTCTGGGATTGACCACGCCCTTATGTAATCGATGGTGAAGTCTTGAGGAAACGTAGTTTTTCGATTGGGGCCAGGAGAAAATGGGCCATTATCCTGGGCTAATGAAAAGTTTGCAATCAAATTCATTTCGGTATGGAAAGAGGCTTCGTGTTGAGCAACAACCTCATCGTTGAAATAAAAAACTACGCCCAGAGGTGTCCATAGTCCCGCCACCGTAATCCACTTTCCTGTGAGGTTGCCAACCTTTACCCAATGTCCAAAAGGCTGATCAAAAACACCCCAACGGCGAACCCTGTCACAACGGTTAGGGCAGTGAACATCGACGTGGTAGGATTTTAATCGCTCCCCTTTCGCCTCGATAAAATCAAGTTCTTCGTTTGGTTTTCCTCCGTACATCCAAAAGGCTGGCCAATAACCCTTGCCCGCAGGCAGCCAACATCTGCACTCGAAAAAACCGTATTTGAACGTTTGTTTACTCCACAAAGCGGAGGTGAGGCGTTCGATGGGTATTTTTCCGTCATCGGTGCTCATTCCCAAGGACCTTGCCTTTGCGGTATCAATCATCCATGCAGGAAACTCAAGTCGCTGGTTAACCGTATCTACCGAAAGCACCAAAAAACCGTTCTTTTGTTGGCAAAGATTTGGATCGGTATACGTTTTTGCATCCAATGAAACCCCTCCCCATGGGTAATAATTAAACCAATGGTCTTTATTTATATCCGAGCCACGAAAATCTTCGATTAATGAACCTTCACCCCAAACCGTTTGATCCGGCGTTAAAAATGCCAGAAAAGGTTTTTGTGCCAACGCCTGCGAAAAAACAAGAATTGCCGTTACCACATAGGAAGCAGTAAATCGCACCATGATAAAGTTATTTTGTCCACAAGATAGTCATAGTCGGTTAATTAACAATCCGTAATTTAGTAAACGATGAAGGCAAAGGCAATAGTAGTTGGGTTTTTATGCTTTTGGACCTTAGCGTATAGTCAAAACGGAACAACGACTATTGAAAAAAGAATCGTTCTTCAAGGACAAGCAACGAAAGTAGACACATTATCCATCGTGCCTGGCAGCTTTAACTGCTATCTAAATGAAAGAGAACTTCGTCCTGAAAGCTACGTTTTCAATTACCTTACAAGCACTATAGAGTTTTTACCACCGCGTTTCGACACGCTTCGAGTGGTATATACGAGAATAAATGCCCATTTAACCTACTCGTATCAAAAGTTTGATTCAACGGTCATTCAACGGCGTGGATCGGGAGATAATTTTCAGATTGCGCCGGGTTATCCTGAAATTTCAGATTACTTTGGGGGCGCTGATCTCGCAAAAAAAGGCAGTGTTTCAAGAGGCATCAGTTTTGGGAACCAACAAAATTTAGGCATTAATTCAACGCTTAATTTAGAGCTGAACGGCAAACTGAACGAACGGGTAAACATATTAGCTTCTATTTCTGATGCCAATATCCCAATTCAACCCGATGGAAATACCAATCGACTTCAAGAATTTGACCAAGTATTTATTCAATTATATAACGATGATCTTAAGTTGATTGCGGGTGATTTTTGGTTGACTAAACCTAAAGGTTATTTTTTGAACTATCGAAAACGGGGACAAGGAATTACCAACTTATATACTACCAATTTGGGTCGGGGAAAGGTCTCACTTCAAACAAGTGCTGGGCTATCCAAAGGAAAATTCCAGCGGCAAATTATCCAAGGAATTGAAAATAATCAGGGGCCATATCGCCTGCGAGGTTCAGAAAACGAACCCTATGTAATTGTGCTATCTGGAACCGAGAAAATATACCTTGATGGACGGCTTTTGGAGCGTGGACAAGAATTCGACTATACCATTGATTATAACACCTCAGAGTTAACATTCACTCCAAAAAACCTCATCACAAAGGATGTCAGAATCGTGGCTGAATTCCAATACTCTGATCAATCGTATACCCGATCGCTCATCCAACAGCATGTTAGTTATGAAATAAAAAACACCCAGTTTTACCTGAATTATTACCAGGAACAAGACTTAAAAAACCAGCCTCTTCAAATAAACATCTCGGATGAAAACAAGGGTAAATTATCCCAAATTGGGGACAGCCTTTCCTTGGCTACGCTCAACACCCTTGATTCAGTTGGCTACTTTGAAAACCAAAACCTCTACAAACTAGTGGATTCTCTTGGATTTGATTCCGTTTTAGTCTTTACGGTGCATCCTGATTCCGCTCGTTACAGGGCAAGCTTTGCAAAAGTAGGAACGAATAAAGGGGATTACATTCTTGAAAAAACAACCGCATTTGGTCCTGTATATCGATGGGTCATGCCTATTGGGAACCAACCACAAGGCGACTATTCTCCAGTACAACGCATAATTACCCCTAAAAGAAAAAGGTTAATCAGCTTCGGAATGGAACAGCAGTTGGGAAAAAAAATCTCTTTTATTCAGGAAATTTCTGGAACAGAAACGGCTTCTAATCTTTTTTCAAAAAAAGACTTGGGCAACGATTGGGGATACGGAAGCTTAACAAAAATTACACGCAAAGGAACCGAAACGCCCAATGGATGGAACCACCAAAGCAGTGGAGAATTGGAGTTTTTAAGCAGTGCCTTCCAAGCCATTGAACCCTATCGAAAGGTGGAGTTTGACCGAGACTGGAATATCCGTGGAAGCAATTATTTAGGCAGTCAGTGGTTTGCAGTTGCTCAACACGGGATGGAACACGAAAAACATGGAAAAGTGCTTTTTCGAGGTCAACACTATAGCATAGGAAAAGCATATCAAGCGCAACGTTTCTTTTCAGAAGGCAACTTGAAAGGAAAGCACTTTATGGCCCAGTGGGACGCGAGCGCTTTAACCTCGGCTAAAGGAACAAACAGCACCTTTCTGAGGCATCGCGCTGATCTAGCATTCGTAGGCAAAAAAGTGCTTATTGGATTCAAAGACGATCAAGAGTTTAACCGAAGAGACACTGTAATTGGTTTAAACTCCTTAAGTTATGGGTTTTGGGATTATCAATTTTATGCAGAAAACCAAGACAGTACCAACCGTAAAATGCGCTTATTCCTCCGGGATCGTATAGATTATCGTCCATCAAACGGCGGTTATAAATCGGCGGCTAGAGGCACTTCGATTGGCGGAGAAACTTCTTTTAAAAGCAAGAGAGGCAACAGCTTTCTAACCAACATCGCTTGGAGAAAACTCTCCTTAATTGATTCCTCGTTGATTCAAGTCAGTCCCGACCAATCCCTTGTGGGACGAAGCGAATATAATTTTCGAGGATTCAAGGGGGCCTTAACTATCAACAGTTACTTTGAAATTAGTACCGGACTTGAACAAAAAAGGTCCTTTATTTACCTTGAAGTAAATGCTGGACAAGGCACTCATACTTGGGTTGACTACAATACTGACGGAATTAAAGATTTAAACGAGTTTGAATTGGCCGCCTTTATTGATCAAGCAAATTACATACGGGTATTTACCCCTAGCAATGAATACCAAAAAACCTACGGAACAGAATTCAACCAAAGCTTCTTTTGGAGGCCCGAAATTTTATGGAGTAAAAAATCGGGAGCGCTTAAGTTTCTTTCTTACTTTTCGAACCAATTTCGTTTAAGATCGAACCGCAAATTTGCGCAATGGGATGCCCTAGAGCTCCTCAATCCTCTAAACGCCGAAATCACAAATAACGATTTGATTTCCTCCAATTATTCCTTGAGGAACACGCTGTTTTTCCTTAGAACATCGTCCAAATTCAATGCACAATATGAATTCAATAAAACCATGAACAAAACCCTTTTAGCGACTGGTTTTGATGGAAGATCTTTAACCTTTCATTCAATCCTATTGAGATGGAATATCCTTCCATACTTATCCGTGAAATCTGAAGTTCAAGCAGGGATAAAGTCCTCACAAGTTGATTATACCACGGGTAGAAACTATCAAATATCCTACCGCCAAGGACTCACCGAATTATCGTATCAACCAAACACTTCCATAAGGGTATCGGGAGAATATAAACGAAGCAACAAAGAGAACCAACCGATTTATGGGTTAGCAAACCTTCTATCCCAAGAATGGAGTGCAGGAATTAAATACAACACCAAGCTTAAAGGCAGCTTTCAAGGAGATGTCAAATATCTTAACCTGAAGTACAATGGCGTAAATCAAGGTGCCGTGGTTTTCGAAATGTTAGAGAGCTTACAGCCTGGATCCAATTATACTTGGTCCATCCTTTGGCAGCGCAACCTTTCTAAAAACCTTCAACTGAATTTACAATACAGCGGAAGAAAACCAGCAAACAGAGGAGTCATCCATAATGGTGGTATGGAATTGCGTGCCTTTTTCTAAATTTATTGCCATGAAAAAAGACCTTGAATCCGCAGAGGATGTTACCCTATTGGTTGATCATTTTTACAAAAAAGTGGTGCTGAATGAGGTTTTGAACCCCTTTTTTGAGGGGCTTGATTGGGAAGCCCACCTGCCAAAAATGAAACAATTCTGGAGGTTCCTTCTGTTCGATGAACTTGGTTATACCACGAATGTAACGGAGAAACACCTGCGTCTTCCTCTAACAAAAGAAGCCTTTGATGAATGGTTGGCCCTCTTTTTTCAAACCTTAGACGAACACTTTGAAGGACCAAGGGTGTTGCTCGCAAAAGAAAGGTCCAAAATCATTGCTATTGGCCTCAAAAGCAAAATGAATCTACTTGAAAACTAGCTGAATTAAATCGTTTCCGTTGGCGTAAATCATGAGCGAAAGCAACAGGAAGAACCCAACATACTGAGCGTATTCGAGTATTTTTTGAGGCGCTTCTTTACCTGTTATCCATTCATACATTAAGAACACCACATGGCCCCCGTCCAATGCAGGAATCGGAAGAATATTCATGAAGGCTAAGGCAAATGATAAAAAAGCGGTATTTAACCAAAAAACCTTCCAATCCCAAACCGGTGCAAACATGTCCCCAATACGAGTAAATCCGCCAACAGAAGTGGCGCCTTTTTTTGTGAAAACAAATTTAAATTGCGCTACGTAATCCCTTAACATTTGGCTTCCACCAACAATGCCCTTTTCCAATCCCCCAAAAAAACCATAACTCACCTTACTCAAGGCATTGGTATCCGAAGTAGGAATATTCGAAGAAAGAAAGCCGATCGTACCCTCATCAGAAACCCGTGTTGACAATTGTAAAGTGTCTAAACCTCGTAAAACCGTTAATCGGGTTTTAGATCCTTTTGAAGAATATAAAGCACTCTGCAATTGGTCGAAAAAACGGATAGACTTATTCCCAACCATCAAAATGCTGTCTCCCTTCATCAATCCAGCTTTTTCCGCATGGCTTTTGGGAACAATGGAGTCAACTGAAGAAGCAAAAGCACGAAAAGAAGCGATGCCCATGGCTCCGTGTTGAAACAATTGCTGATCTATATCTACAGGTAGACTGCGATTGATTGTCTTGCCATGACGTAGGAGTGTAACTTGGGTTTTATTTCGCAGAAATATTCCTCGATTAATGTCTTCTAAGGCAACAACTGGTTTTCCATCAAGGGCTAAAATCTTATCACCTGAACAAATATCGTACTTTTCTAGGTACGGATGAATTGCCATTCCGTGTTCCATTTTGTCCAAGTTTAGGGTATATCCTCCCCAAGTCCAAGCGATCGCAGCATAAATAAGAAATCCGCCTATGAGGTTCACGGTCACTCCTCCTACCATAATGATCAACCTTTGCCACACCTTTTTCGTTCTAAACTCATAGGGTTTCGGCTCTTGAGCTAACTGATCTTTGTCCATCGATTCATCCACCATCCCGGCAATTTTGACGTATCCGCCAAGGGGAAGCCATCCTATTCCCCACTCGGTCGTTTTTTCATCCTCTTCCCATTCTTGAGGAGCCTTTTTTGAAAACCATGAAAATTTATTCTTTCCATGGACTTTTTTATACCTAAGGAGGGAAAACCAAGGATTGAAAAAAAGATAAAATCGTTCAACCTTCGTTTTAAACAAGCGAGCGGGCAGAAAGTGTCCAAACTCATGAATCGTTACCAGAAATGCAAGGGAAAGAATCAGCTGTGCTGCTTTTATTAAAACTTCGGAAATCGCCATATGCCTTTTTAAGAAAACAAATATAGGCAGATTTATGAGCAAGTAGGACAAACCCATTCGAGAATACGCGCGCAACCAAGTTCGCAAGCATGATTTATTTTAAGAACTGCGCCAATTTGCCTAAATTCGCTGTTCTTGAATCTTATGGCTGATACGCTTGTTATTATACCGACTTACAACGAAAAGGAAAACATTGCCCCAATATCCGAGGCAATATTGGTTCAAGATAGTAGCCTTAATATACTATTTGTTGACGACCACTCCCCCGACGGGACACAGGATGAAATCCGCAACGCGATGGAGCGCTTTCCTGGAAGGATTTTTTTGTTGAGCAGAAGTGGAAAACTTGGGTTAGGAACCGCTTACATTGCCGGATTCAAATGGGCTCTTGAACGTAACTATGAATTCATTTTTGAAATGGACTCCGATTTTTCCCATGACCCAAAAGATGTCTTACGATTAAAACAAAGATGTTTAGATGGATATGACTTAGCCATTGGTTCTAGGTATTGTAAAGGAGGAAAAATTGAAAATTGGCCTTTCAGCCGATGGTTACTGTCGTATTTTGCCAACCTTTATGTTCGAACTATTCTTTGGGTTAACATCAAGGATTCCACCGCCGGATTTAAATGTTATCGACGAAAAACCCTTGAGAGCATTGCATTGGACGTAATCGACTTTAAAGGTTATGCCTTTCAAATATGCATGAAATATGCCGTTATAAAAAAGAAATTTCGCATAGCAGAAGTGCCCATTACCTTTAAAGACCGTGTTTACGGAGAATCTAAAATGAGCTCTGGTATTTTCAAAGAAGCCCTTTTCGGAGTATGGAAAATGAAACGCATGCGTTTGTGAAAACAAAAGTCTTTGGATTTTTTTTGCTAAGTACCTTGTTGGAATTAACATCCTGCGATGAGACATCCAATAATTCTGGGATCATTCAAAAAGAAAAAATGGTACAGTTGATGAGCGAGGTCTATCTCGTGGAAATGCACTATCAAAAGTTCTATGGAACACCAGCAATGTACAAGCCACCTTTGGATAGCGCGATCATGAAAATTTTTAAAACCCACGGTGTTTCAAGGCAACAATATCAAAAAAGCTTTTCCTTTTATGCCTCAAACCCTTCCGGTTTTATGGAAATGAACGAACAAATTATCCAGCAATACAACGAAGATTTAGTCAACAAATAAATCGTCGTTAGTCGAAAATTGATCAAGGAGCTTGAATAAATCATCTAAAAGCACCTTTTTGCGCTCATCGATTGGGGTTGAAGTATTTCTAAATTCTTGAACCAAGCATTGTGCCTCCAAAAGCTGTTCCTCGTTAAAAGGCCCTTCCATTTGTTCCATTACGGTCAGCGACTCTAAGGTGTTTTGGTAATTTCCCTCCAAAGCCCAATGAACAAAATTGACGAGGAAGGGACTAAAATCAAGCCGAGTGCTCCAAAGAACCTGCATCACTTGCTGTCTTTCTTCAGGAGAATTTAATTCCATTAAAAGGCCTATCCACGCTTCACGGATTCCTTTTTTAGTTATCGATGCAAGAAAAGAGTGCAAGGCAAAACGACGTGATGGACTAGCTTCTACCGAGTAAATCCTGAACAAATCTTTGAGTTGCGTTAAATTTCCTTTTTCCTCTAATAAGGCAATCCCCTCTTGGAAAACGTCTTCATTTTCGTTTTGAATCAACATCAACGGATCACTGTTTTTTTTGGCCATGTTCTTCGATAAATTGGGTTAAATAAATGTACTCATCAACGGTTAATTGCTCGGGTCTTTTACCAGAAAATTCTGAAGGGAGCGAGTCCGTTAAAGATTTTAAGGAGTTTCGCAACGTTTTTCTGCGTTGATTGAAGGCTGTTTTTACTACGGTTATGAACAATGCTTCATTACACGGCAGGGACAATCGATTGTTGCGAGTGCATCTAATAACTCCAGAAATTACTTTTGGAGGGGGAAAAAAGGAACCCGGTTCAACGGAAAACAGGTACTTTACATCATAAAATGCTTGAATTAAAACACTGAGTATCCCATATTCCTTGCTGCCAGGAGGCTCTGCAATTCTTTTGGCGACCTCTTTCTGAAACATTCCTAGAATAAGCGGGATTTTTGCTCGGTTTTCAAGGCACTTAAACATGATTTGTGAAGAAATATTGTAGGGGAAATTTCCAACCACGGAAAACGGTTGGTCTTCGAAAAATTGCCTTAAATCGGCTTTCAAAAAATCGATCAAATGAACCTGATTGAATAAGGGATACGTAACGCTCAAATACTTAACAGACTCGAGGTCAACCTCAAAAGCATGTAAATCGATGTCGTTTCGCTCTAAAAGGTATTGGGTGATGGCCCCTTTACCTGGGCCAATTTCTAAGACTAAAAATTCAGGAGCCAAGGATGGAACGGCATCAACAATTTTTTTACAAACCGATTGATTGATTAAAAAGTGTTGTCCTAAATGTTTTTTTGGAGCTACTTTCATTCAACAAGGGTTTTGATCAAATTCATCGTAGTCCGAAATGCCACAAAGTTTCCATCATACCTTGTTTTGTGATGTTGCTGGAGTCTGTCCGCATGGGTGTCAAAATAATGGTTTAAGGATTCTTGATTTTTGGCCCAATACAAAATCGAGTATGTGCATTCATTGGGTTCATTTCCATTGACCTTGGACAAAACGCATTTTGAAAAGCAGCGGGTTTTCAAAACATCCGGGATATGGATTGCCTGCATCCAATGCAACCAATCCGATTCGATGTTAGGGTCTAAACTCACCGTAACATTGTACAAAATTGGATTAACAATGGGTTCTTTTGCTTCCATCAACTAGTCTTTTTGAATTGAAGTTCAAAAGTAAAGATTTTGAACCGGTAATTTTTTTAATATCTTTGATTGAATAATAAATATAACTTTTATGAAAAAATCATTACCGTTACTTGTTTTTTTTAGCTTTTTAACCTTTGTCTCCTTCGGACAATCGTGCATTCCCGGAGCAAACTTTGTTGATTCAACGTTTGGGGTTTGGCCTGATACCGTTCAAAATCTCCCACCGGCAGTTGTGAACGTTTTTTATTCAACGGACATTAACTTTAAAGCGCCTGCTGATGCCGGAGATGTACCTGGAAGTCCAGCAAGTGGTGCAATAGAGTCTTTTACTGTTTCATCAGTGGCGGGTCTCCCTCCTGGAATCAATTATAGCTGTAATTCTGCAAACTGTACCTATGTTGGTGGGAACAATGGATGTGCGAACGTGTATGGTACACCAACTCAAACGGGTGTCTTCAATATTACCATTTCGATTGATGCTCAAGTAAATATTGGATTTGGGGTTATATTACCCTATTCACAAGACTTCGTTGGGTATAAAATCGTTGTTGGAAATGCGGGATTAATCACAGGTGTAATTGAACCATTACATGTGTTTCCCAATCCTTCTAACGGTATTGCAACCGTTGAAGGACTTAATGGGTCTCGACTTACGTTATGTAATTTAAATGGTCAAGAATTGCTCTCTCAATCGATTGAAGGGATCACTACTACTGAAATAAACATGACAGAACTTAATCCTGGGGTTTACTTTGTGAATGTTTATGGTGACCAAGGAGTTGAAACCGTAAAAATCATGAAAGACTAATTTAGGTTAAAGACTTAAATAGAAAAGGCCGCAAATTGCGGCCTTTTTTATTCAATGACTTGTTTTATTACTTGATATATTTCCCAGGTTGTCTTATCATAAACATACACCAAAACATGCATGTTGGAAGCATTGTAAGCTCCATCTAGCTGATTGGGTACCACGAAAGAATAATTGACATAGTATTTACCATTCGTTAAATCGGACGACGTTAAGGTTCTTCCAAAGGGTGTATTATTGAGGTTTCCTCGGTGAATGTCTCGGTGAACATAACTAGTGTTGTGGGAATTATCTCCCATTTTTTGGTCGCCCACCAAAGAATCTTCCACGATGCATGCAACAATTCCTAAGTCGTTGGTAAGGTTGAGATCTAGTTTTTCAATTTCAACGTGTAAAAAGGCCCCTTTAGTGCTTGGAAAATAGTTTAAGGCAGATTGAATGTTTACCTTAAGAACATTTTGGGTCAAAGCATTGGCAACCATGCCAGTCCAAGCTCCAGGGCTTTGGAATAATACTCCGCCATTATTAATTCTACTTACCGTTCCTCGAGGGTTTCCGATAAAACCTCCATCGTTTGCACCAAAATATTGAGCAATAGCAATTCCATCAGAATTGGTGAAATCCAAAGGATACCCACCCGCTACATCGACCACTTGAAAATCACCAATTCCCGTAGGTCCGGCATGCAAGGAAAGGGGATATACTCTTCCGGGATTTGCTTCATATAACGCATGGGCTAAATCCGCCGCTGCAGGACAGTAAATGCACTTATGACCGGTAAAATCCTCCAACAATAGATTTCTGTTGATGTTCATATTCGGCATGAAGGTTGGCCACTCGTTGGCAAGATAATCGCTCCAATTTCCGGGATACAGGGTTGTGTCTAACTCAAGTGCACTGCTTGGTGGGTAAGCATTCGTCACGCGGTCGCATGAGGAAAAAACCAATAATGAAAGGCAAAGAAAAGCAAATAGTCGCAGCATAGCGTTAAAAACTTTGAGTGAAACTTAGGGTTAAACCATTATTTGCAGGAACAAAACGACAAACGCCTCCTACGCAAAATAAACCTGCACGTTGGCGTCCATAGGAAAGCATGACACGGGTAGATTCATGAATATACCCACAGGTAATGTTGGGATAATTTACCCGTTTATTAACGTCAGGATTACCATAATTATATTGATTGATAAAACTTATAAAATAACTTGGCGCCACCGTGTATTCGATTAATGCAGTTGCCCAATTCCCTTTGTCATTGATGTTGCCATTCGGAAGTTTATTTACAAACATTCCTTGCAGTTCCATGCGAACATTATGTTTCGCATTGAGTTTATACGAAGCCTCAATTACCCCGATGTGCGATGAAATAATGCCCGTTGCATCGTTAGAAACCTTGGCAACATCGTTGTTAATGGTGATGTTAAAATACGATAGGATTAACAATAACTTCTTGTTTAACTTCCGGGTAATACTGAAATTGATGTCTCGCCAATACAAGCTATCACTTTTATCAAACAATCGAGTTTCATACATAACCCTGCTGGAGTCGTTCAAATTAATCCCCGAGGTATGTTGAACCGGTCGATACGTTGTAGAAGCATTGATTCCAAGGGTTGTTCCATACTTGCCTCCCAATTTGCTTCCTTTTTTAAGGGTGTAAATGAAATCTGCTTGATACGCCACTTCTCCCAATGGTTGGGTGGCGTAGGGGTACAACGTTGCAACAAGGTTGTAGGTATGGGTTTTATTGAGTGCCGGTAAAAAATTGATGAATGCATCCTGAAGTTCTTTGTTTCGGTCCGATCGATAACTCATATTGTCGACCGATTTTGCGGAAAGAGAAAATCCCAGTCCCTTCTTGGAATACCCAAAATTAGCAACAGCAGCATGGCCATAATTGTAGATTTTTCCATTATCCAACGAAGGGTCTTGTTCTTTTTTAATGTATTCTCCATCGAATGTAAAATTCTTGTACTGCAATTTTACCCGGCCGCCATAAGCCCCAACATTTTCGGGTAAAATCAACGCGTCATCATCGTCTGCTTGGTATTTACTTACAAAAGACGCCCCTAAAATAACATCAATGGGGAAGGTTGCCAATCTTTTTTTGAACGTTTCATTTACGTGAAATTCACCATCAAGGGCTCGAACAATCCCTTCCGAATTGACCACACGGCCCTCGGTAAAGGACAATCTTTGTTTTCCGTATACCCCCTTAATCTGCAGCCCTGAAATCGGCTTAAATATGATTCGAGCTCCATCCAATACATTATCGTAGCCAAGGGCTCTATCCTCATACGTTCGAAAAGCCAAGCCATTGCCAAATTGCTCGTAAAAATGACCAAGAGTAACATCGACTTTGTCATTTGAATAGCCAACGTATCGGTATCCAAGTCCTGTTCCGTCGAAACGGTTGGGATAGCCTTGAATTCTTGGCAGATAACTTTCCACTCGCATTCCAGCCTTGAATCCTCCATGGGTGTAAAATACATTCATGTAGGAATTAACCAATCCCTTAGTGGGCGGCTGTAAAGCATTGATTATTGGGTCGTTGTTAAGGTATTGAAAAGTAGATTCAATGTTACCTGTGAAGTTTCCTTGTGACCAAAAAGTTGAAAGACCTAGCCCCGTAATTAGGCAAAAAACTGTTTTATTCAACGGAAAGTTTTTTAATTTCTTGGTATAGAATTTCTTCATCTCCAGGTGCATAATTATTGTGAGTATATACAATGTTGCCATTTTTATCCAACAGGAACGTGTGGGGTACGTTATTGACCCCCATGCTCCGTTTAAAGTCGCCGTTCGGATCAAGTAAAACCGTGTAATCCCATCCCTTACCGTTGGCATACGTAATCACGTCCCTTTTCGTTTTTTCATCATCAATCGATACCGCGACTAAATGAACTCCCGTTTCCGTTTGCCAATCCTCGTACAGCTCATGAATCGCCATAAGCTCCTTTTTGCATGGTGCGCACCAAGTGGCCCAGAAACTAATTACCACTGGACCGGTAAAGCCAAGTTCAGAGGTATTAAAACTCTTGCCGTTGATGTCTTTAAGCAGTACAGAAGGGACTTTTTTATTGCTAGCCGAGTCCGCAGCGGAATGTTGACCCATCACATAAAATGTACAAAAAATAAGAAGTAATGTTAATAATCGTTTCATAATTTAGTTTTTAAGGCCTTCACAAAAGCGATGCCGAAAGCAAAGATAATTTATTTCACACGTTTTTGCTCCTAAGACTTGTTTTACTCCTAATTATTGAATACATTTGGTTAATATAAATTATTACATGCGGAAACTTTACTTTGTGGCCATCTTATTATTGCCGTTCTCTTACATAAATGCCCAGGACAATATTTCTATTTTCATTGAAGGTCAAAACACCGATTTGTCTTCGGGTGCCTCGCCTTATATGGTAAATGCTCCATCTGGATCGACGTTCGATGTTCCTTTTGAAGTCCACAACAATTCTGCCGTACTTCAAAGATGGCGCATCACTCGAAAACAACTTTCCGTTCCGGCAGGTTGGGCTGATGGCATTTGTTGGGGTCATTCTTCCGATCCTTTCGGAGGAGCATGTTATTCAAGTACACAAATGAACACCAATCCTTGGACCACCCCAGGAGGCGCAGGCGTCTTGTTCGACATCTTGCCAGGAGAGTATGGAAAAATGAAGCCTGATTTTAATCCCGCTGATGGAATCGCTGGTTCAGCACATTATCGTTATTACATCACGAATAGTTCTGGTACTTCCTATTTAGATTCTGTCGATGTTTTGATTGACTATGCTGCAGAGAACAAGGTGATTAAAGATCCCGTGAGTGTCTCAATCGTACCCAATCCCGCGGACGATTACTTACAATTAAGCGGCTCGAACAGCGAAGTGTTTACGTTTAAAATAGTTGACGCAATGGGTTCGGTGTTGATGAAAGATGTTTTGAGCGGTTCGAAAAAAATAAGCACATCAGAATTTAAAAGTGGCGTGTACTTTGTGAATTTCGAAAGTCAAAACAACAAAACATTTACACGAAAAGTGATAATCCGCCATTAAAAGGGGGATTCCGTAATGTCAAAAAAGAAATTCGTTAAGCGAAGTAATTCTTCATCGTCATCAGTTACTCACGAAAGTACGAGCCGTTCTATTCTAACAGTGTTTTCGAAAAACCCTGGCGCAGTACTCTCTCACAAGCAGCTTTGCTACCTTTTAAATGCCAATAAACCAATAGATCGTCAACGGATTCTCGATGCTGTTCACCGATTAGTTTCTAAAAACCGCATTGAACAAGTCAATGCACATAGTTTTTCCCTGAAACAAGGTCAAATATTGGAAGGCATTTTTGAACTAAATCCAAAGGGATTTGGCTTTATCCGTCAAGAGTCTCAGAAAAATGACGTTTTAGTTCGGGAGGAAAATAAGGGTCCCGGAATGGACGGTGACCGTGTTCAATTCTCGGTTATTCATGAAAGAAATGGTAAACGAGAGGGAAGAATCTTGTCCGTTTTAGAAAGGACTCGTTCGCAAATGGTTGGCACATTGAAGGTTAAAAATGATAAGGCAATACTTTATCCGGATAGTGTAAAACATGGCGTTCCAATTCAAATTCCACTAGAACAGCTTAATGGAGCTAAAAACGGTATGCGCATTGTTGCAAAAATCTCAGATTGGCCAGAAGACCGTACCATGCCTGTTGGAGAAGTTGTAGCAACCTTAGGATTTCCTGGTTCTAACGACGCAGAAATGATTTCAATTCTTGTCAACCAAGGATTTGATCCCTTCTTTCCCGAAGAAGTTATGGTGGAGGCAAGTTGCATTTCTACCGAAATTACGGAAGCAGAAATAAAGGCTAGGAAAGATTTACGTGATGTATTAACCTTTACCATTGATCCAGTTGATGCTAAAGATTTTGACGATGCCATTTCATATCAAGCGCTTGATAATGGTCATCTAATGATAGGGGTTCACATTGCTGACGTT
>JBJOJZ010000061.1:0-8743 GCA_046046325.1 Bacteroidota bacterium | reverse complement strand
AGAACCCCAATGTGAGCAAGTCCAGTTGCACCTCCACCGCTAAGAACCAATCCCACTTTTTTCTGAGCCAAACCGCGCGTAGACGGAAGGCCATAAAAAATCAGAAGAAAAAAGAAGATTAAACCCTTCAAAGTTTGTTCATTTGCACAAAAATACTCGCAATTTTACGCCCATGAACCCTCAGCCATTAGAAAGTCATAATAATTTAACAATTACCCTAAAGTGCTTTTACGGATTCGAAGAGGTGCTCAAGGAAGAATTGTTAGAACTGGGATATGCGAATTGCCGACTTGGTAATCGAGCCGTGACCTTAACTGGAACTTGGAAAGATGTTTACTTTCTCAACCTATACAGCCGCTGCGCTATAAGTGTTCTCGTGGAAATTACACGCTTTGCTTTTAGAAGTGAACAAGATTTGTACGATGCTTCGCTCAGCGTGAAATGGAGCAATTGGTTTCATGAATCCCAAACTTTTGTCGTTCGAGGTGCCATACAAACACAAAAAGTGCGCAATACCCATTATCCTTTTTTACTCATCAAAGACGGCATCGTGGATCATTTTCGTGAGAACAACAAAGAGCGCCCATCGATTGACACCAAACATCCAAAAATTGTGATTGACCTCTACCTCAACGATAAAGAGGGGGTTATTTCTGTTAATACCAGCGGTTTGCCGCTTTTTCAACGAGGATACCGAACTTCTACGGGAATTGCCCCAATCAACGAGGTAGTGGCAGCCTCATTAATTCGGCTATCTGGTTGGGACCGAAAGCAGGCGTTTTACGACCCTTTTTGCGGTTCAGGGACCTTTCTGATTGAGGCCGCTCTTTTGGCTACAGGTATTCCATCCAACATTGAACGAACACATTATGCGTTTAAAAACTTGGCCAACTTCGACGGATCCTTATGGGAAGAAATCTATGATAATGCCCCTCGAATCGTAAGATCTTTACCTTGCTCTATCAGTGGATCGGACATTTCCGATGAAATGGTTATCAAAGCAAGGAGAAACCTTAGGGGCTTTTCTTTTGGACGTTTTATTGAGGTGAGCTCCAAAGATTTTCGAGAAATAAGGGAGAAAAAAGACATTCAGTTCATATTAACCAACCCGCCTTACGACGAACGCATGCAGCTCGAAGATGAGGAACTTTATCAACACTTGGGTACGTGGATGAAGCACACCATGCAAGAGGTTCCCACGTGGATTATTAGCAGCAATAAAGAAGGGTTCCATGCCATTGGCTTGAAACCCTCCAAAAAAATTGAAGTCTTTAACGGGGATATAAAATGCAGTTTCCGCCGCTACGACACCTACGATTCTAAATTTTAGCGTTCACTGATTGGAACGTAATTTCGATTGGTCGCGCCCACATAAATTTGACGTGGACGTCCGATAGGCTCTTTGTTTTCGGTCATTTCTTTCCACTGTGCAATCCATCCTGGCAAGCGGCCTAAAGCAAACATTACCGTGAACATATCGGTTGGAATTCCGATGGCTTTGTAGATGATCCCTGAATAAAAATCAACGTTCGGGTATAAGTTCCGTGCTTTAAAATATTCATCCTCTAAAGCTACTTTTTCCAATTTCTTTGCAATGTCCAACAACGGATCGTTCACTCCCAATTTGGCGAGCACATCATCGCAGGCCTTTTTAATGATGGTAGCACGTGGGTCGAAATTTTTGTAAACACGATGTCCGAAGCCCATTAAACGGAACGGATCTTCCTTGTCTTTTGCTTTAGCTACCCATTTATCCACATCCCCACCGTCTGCGGCAATTTGCTCCAACATTTCAATAACCTCCTGGTTGGCTCCACCGTGCAAAGGTCCCCAAAGGGCTGAAATACCCGCAGAAACGGTTGAATAAAGGTTGGCATTGGATGAACCGACAATTCGAACCGTGGAGGTAGAACAATTTTGTTCGTGATCTGCATGCAAGATGAGCAGGGTATTTAATGCCGAAACAATCACTGGATCGACTGAATATTCCTCCGTCGGCATCGCAAACATCATGTACAAGAAATTTTTCACGTAATCGTAATCGTTTCTCGGATACATGAAAGGATGGCTTGTAGAGTTTTTATACGACCAAGCTGCAAGGGTCGGTAATTTTGCAATTAGTCGATGTACGGTAAGGTTCTTTTTCTCAGCACTTCGGTTCGGGTCAAGGGACTCTGGATAAAACGTTGAGAGTGATGAGATCATGGAGGAAAGAACTCCCATTGGATGAGCTTTGGCTGGATATGCTTCAAAGAATCGCTTCATATCCTCATGAACCAAGGTGTGCTTTTTAATGCTGTTTTCAAAAGCATCCAATTCACTTTGCTTTGGTAAATCTCCGTAAATCAACAAATAGGCAACTTCCAAGAAGGAAGCTTTTTCGGCCAACTGTTCGATAGGATAGCCTCGGTAATGTAGAATCCCCTCTTCCCCGTCCAAAAATGTAATGGCACTTTTGGTCGCCCCGGTATTCTTATAGCCGGTATCCAAGGTTACATAGCCTGATAAATCCCTTAGTTTAGAGATATCAATGGCTTTTTCATTTTCAGTTCCTACAACTACGGGAAGTTCGTACACCTTACCGTCTAATTCAATTTTGGCAGTTTCGCTCATGGGTTATTTTTCTAGTTCAAAAATTTGTCCGCCTAATTTAGTGAAGAAATTTGGGATGTGGCTACAATTTAAGGCAAAAGCACTACTTTTTTTTTTCGTAGCCTTCTAAGCTTTTTACAAATTCTTCAAAATATAATCGTACATCATTGAAAATAAGTGGTTTCGGGTGTTTCCGCCATAAATTCCATGATTTTTATTCGGATAGGCAAAAAAGTCAAATTGTTTATTCGCTTTTACCAAGGCAGATACCATGTCGACACTGTTTTGAAAATGAACATTATCGTCCGCCATTCCATGAATCAAGAGCAACTTACCCTTCAACTTGTCCACGTGGTTGATCGGAGAATTATCGTCGTAACCGTTAGGATTTTCTTGAGGAGTTCGCATGAATCGCTCCGTGTAGATATTATCGTAATACCTCCAATTCGTCACGGGAGCAACCGCAATGCCCATTTTGAAGACGTCTGCCCCTTTGGTCATGGCCAAAGAGGACATGAACCCACCGTAACTCCAACCCATAATACCTATTCGATTCGCGTCAACATATGGTAGGTTTTGAAAATATTTTGCCGCTCCGATGAAATCCTCCAATTCTAATTTTCCCAACTGCAAATAGGTTGCTTTCTTAAAATCAGCACCCCGATATTGCGTTCCTCGCGGATCAACGCTCACCACGATATAACCCTTGGAAGCGAGCAATTGATGAAACATGAAATCGTTACCATCCCATTGGTTAGTAACCTCGTTGTGCCCTGGACCGCCATAAACATTCATATAAACGGGATATTCGTTGTATTGGTCGAAATATGGTGGCAGGATAACGGAAGCGTTTAACTTAACCCCATTGACCTCTATGGTTTGAAAGGTTTTCTTGCTCAGGGAAAGCTTCCCTAATTTAGCTTTCAAGTCCGCATTTTCTTCGAGGGTTTTAACATAAGCGCCTTCACCGTTGTACAACTTGTAAACAGGAGGGGTATTCGCGTCGGAATAGGACTCGACGTAATACTTCATGCCTTGGGTAAAGGTGGCATTGGTCCATCCTTCGAGAGGCGATAGTACTTTGACCTCTTTTGTGGGGAGGTGGATCTTGCATAACACTTTTGATACGCCTAACTGCCCTGCCCTGGTAAAATAAAACGTCGAACCGTCTTCACTCACCCCATAGGCATCGATTATGTCCAATTCACCGTTGGTGAGGGAGCTGAGGTTGCCCGAAAAATCCAAGGAATATAATTGGTTGTAGCCTGATTTTTCGGAAGTAAGGTAGAAACCTTCACCCTTGGGCATAAAATGCAACGCTTCGTTGACATCAACATAGGTGCGGCTAACGTCGGTGTAAAGAATCGAATGAACAGGTTTCTTTCCGCTAAAATCTACCATGTGGTATTTGAGGCTATCTTGATGGCGGTTCATGGTCTGAAGTATCAATCGATTGGACACGTTGGACCATTGAATCCGGGGGATATATTCGTAAAAACCAAGGTTTATCGCATTGATTTTTTTAGGACTGGAAACGTTGACCCAATGGGCAGTTACTGTTGAATTTTCTTCTCCTGCTTTGGGATACTTATACTCATAGCGATCCGGATATAATTCACCGTACATATCCATTCCAAATTCTTTAACCTTCTTTTCCACAAACTTTAAAAAAGCAAGGTACTTCGAGTCGGGCGACCAACTGTAGGCCTTCGTTATGGCGAATTCCTCTTCATATACCCAGTCGGTGGTACCATTGATGATTTTATTGCGCTTTCCATCGGTGGTAATCGCGGTTATTTTGCCGGTCGATAATTCCTTGACATAAAGATCGTTTTTGTAAATAAACGATACTTTTTTTCCGTCAGGAGAGTATTCGGCTAAGGTTTGCGGGCTGTATTCCTCGGACAAGGGTTCTAGGGAGCGGGAATCCAAATCGTACAGAAAGAAAACGGCGCTGTAACTTCTTCGATAAATGGGAGTAATCGATGTCATGAGGAGGATCTTTCGTTCGGACTCATCAAAGCTGTAATCCTCAATAACCAATCCTTTTCCGAGATGGGTAAGATCTTTTCCTTTAACGAGTATACTAGGTGCTTCGTTTGGCTTTGAAATGTAGGACAGGGTTAAGTTTCCTTCTTGGTCCAATTGCGTGTATCGATCGCCATCTTTCAGGGTATTAAAACCGGTAACGCCGAGGAAGCGGTATTCAAATTTTTTCCAAATTTTTTCAACGGTGATTTCTTGCGCAAAAACGGGTGAAAAGAGGAGGAAAAGCACGAAAGTATTGAGGTAACGCATGGTATTTTTTTATTGCGAAAATAGCATTTTTAGCAAGATTGTTGAAATTAACGAAAAGGTAACCTCGTGAAATGGACTTCTTTACAAAAAATCGAATTATTTTTGTCAAAAAATTGAACGCCATGAAACAGTTGATTACCTCAATCCTATTCATCTCAGCAACTGCGGTAATTGCCCAAAGCAATTGTTCCGAACTTTTCATTTCTGAATACGTCGAAGGATGGTCGAACAACAAAGCCCTTGAGATTTATAACCCCACAAACCAGTCCATTAACTTGAGTGGTTATTTTGTTGTACGATATTCCAACGGTTCTTCCTCGGCTACTGTTGCTAATGCCGTTCAACTATCGGGCACAGTTGGTGCACACGACGTTTACGTTGCGGTCCTAGAAAAATTAGATACTGCTGGTACAGGCCAAGAAGCTCCAATCTGGGATTCATTGCAGGTGAGAGCCGACGGTTTTTACTGCCCTGTTTACAACACCTCGAATGCCTTTTATTGGAACGGTAACGATGCCGTGGTGCTTGCAAAAGGTACCCTGCCTGCGAACCCTTCTGCCGTTATCAGTCCTGCAAACGTTCCCGGCTTTGCCTTGGTGGACATTTTCGGGAAAATTGGTGAAAACCCTGCCAACTCCACGGGTTCATCTGCCGGAAACGACGGAGCTTGGTCCACCACCTTTCCATACAACAACGGTCAAGGCGTATTGGTAACCAAAGACCACTCCATGTTACGTAAAGCCAGCATTCAAAAAGGCGTGACAACTCCGGTTGCGTTTTTCGACCCCTTGTTAGAGTGGGATACTATTCCTGCGGTGATTGTTCGATTGGACCAGAACGGAGATACCCTATTCGGGCAAAGCGGCAATCCCATTTTAGACGGAAACTGGAACTCGTTGGGTACCCACGCTTGCCAATGCAATCCTGCAAGCATAGACCAGGTTGATGCGAACGAATACACCATTTACCCTAACCCCTCCAACGGAACCTTTTACATCAGCAATACTGCCAACATCAAGAAATTCCAAGTGATTAATGCGTTTGGTCAAGAATTGTTCACGAAAGAGTTGAACCAATCCAACACGGTGACAGTATCAATCGAAGAGCCAAGAGGCGTGTATTTTGTAAAAGTCACAACCAAAGACGGTCGAACTGAAACCCGAAAAATCATTATTCGCTAACGTAATTTTCCCGCTTAGGCGGGATTTTTTTTTTATGATACGTCTTCTTTTAATACTTGCTGCATTTGCCGTTTCGCCATTAATTTTTGCTCAGACGGGGCAAGTGAGCGGCGTTATCGCTGAAGGAGCCTCTGGGCAAACCGTTGGCGGAGCCAAAATCGAGGTAAAATCTAGAAATACGGGCACTGTCGTGAACCGATTGCTGTCCGAAGGTAACGGCAGTTATTCCATTCAAAACTTACCTTACGGAGATTATCGTATCACGGTAACGATGATTTCCTTTGATACCATCATCCGGGATTTCAAATTAAACCGGGGAGATCTTGTTCTCAACATCAACATGGCCGGAAGTTTGGAATTCGATGAAGTTAAGGTGATTGGAAACATTGTCAAAGACGGCCCAGTTCCCATTGCCGTAACGAAAATAAGCACGCAAAAAATTCAAGAGGAATTAGGTTCAAGGGATTTACCGATGTTGTTGAATGGAACAGCAGGCGTTTATGCCACCCAGTCAGGCGGCGGCGACGGCGACGCGCGCATTAATGTTCGGGGATTTGACCAGCGCAACGTGGGAGTAATGATCGATGGAGTTCCTGTGAACGACATGGAAAACGGTTGGGTTTATTGGTCGAATTGGTTTGGACTGGATGCCATCACTTCTACCATGCAAGTTCAACGAGGATTAGGTGCCACGAAAATTGCCATGCCCTCCATCGGTGGTACCATCAACATCCTCACCCAAGGAATTTGCAACAAAAAAGGAGGAAGTTTAAAGCAAGAATACGGTACCGGCAACATGATGCGAACGACTGCCTCTTACAACACAGGCATACTGAAAGGAGGATGGGGACTAACCGCGGCACTCTCTTACAAGCAAGCAACAGGATGGGTGGAAGGAACACCCAGCCAAGGCTTTTTCGGATATCTAAAAGTCTCGAAACAATTTGACCAACATTTACTCACCCTATCCGCTTTTGCGGCGCCACAACAACACGGACAGCGTTCCTTTAGGCAACCCATTCAATACTGGAGCGAGGAAGAAGCACGGAACAACGGAGTAACCATCGATACGAATGCCATTTTCAGTGATATGGGCCTACGCTACAACCAGCACTGGGGTTATAGAACCGTCAACGGAAAGGAAGAAGTCGTTTCTGAGCGCTTGAACTATTACAACAAACCGCAATTCACCCTGAAAGATTTTTGGAAAGTCAGTAAGAAATTGTCCATTTCGAACCTTGCTTATGCCTCCATTGGACGTGGTGGAGGAACAGCGTTATTCAACTCATCGGCGATCATTCGTGACTCCAATAATTTGATTGATTGGGACACCATGACTTATTTCAACCAATACAACCCGCTCTTTGGCACCCCCAACATCGACCCTCAATATTCTTCCACCGAAATTAAAAGTTCCCAAATCCTGTTATCCAGCGTGAACAACCACTTTTGGGTGGGATATTTAGGTCAAGTAAATTATGAGGTCAAGAAAGGATTCGAGTTTTCTGCCGGATTGGACGCTCGTTATTACCGAGGGTCGCATTACCAGGAAGTCAAGGATTTACTTGGTGGTGACTACTATATCGACCTATCGGATAAAAATGCGGCAAGTCCCATGAAGCGTGTGGGAGATAAAATCGCGAAGAATCTGTTCAACGCAAACCGCGATGGCTTAGTGTCTTGGTTCGGGGCATTTTCTCAAGTTTCCTATGAATCCAAAACCGTAAGTGCCTTCGTAAACATAACAGGAATCGGAAATGGTTATCAAGGAATTGACTATTTCCAAAAACGCGAACTAAATCTTGGAGATACCATTCTACAATTTGGTTACGGCGATACGATTACCTATAACGGTCAAACCTACCACAGCTATTCTGAAGGTGTAGATTACGTAAAGACTCCGTGGAAATTCATCCCCGGCTTTACCTTTAAAGAGGGAGTATGCGTGAAGCTTAGTGAATTTTCAAGTGTGTTTTTAAACGTAGGTTATTTGAACCGTACTCCGATGTTTTCCAATGTAATTGACAATAATTACAACAAGTTTTTTGGGGTGATTAACAATGAGAAAATCTTAGCAATCGAACAAGGCTTTTCCTATGCATCTCGGACTTTCGGTGTCAATATCAATGCCTATGTAACCAACTGGAAAAATAAACCTTTTCCTTACGGAGTTCAAGTTCCCGATCCAAACGACCCTACCGAGTTTATTCGTGTTAACATCAATGGCATGGATGCCATCCATATGGGAGGCGAAATTGATATCGCATGGGAAATCCACAAAAAAGTTTCCACCGAATTCATGTTTTCCATGGGAGACTGGTACTGGAATTCTTCTAAAACTATTGTCATTCCACAATACGATTCGTTGGAGTACACGTTCAATGCGGAAGGGGTTGGGGTTGGCGATGCTGCACAAACAGCGCTCTCGGCAACGGTGAGGTATGAGCCCATTAAAAACCTGTATTTTAAAGGTCAGTTTCAGTATTTCGACCGCTATTTTTCCGACTTCAATCCCTTCTCGCTGCAAGGAGTTAACGGAGGACGGCAATCTTGGATCATGCCTTCGTATTCCTTGGTTAATTTTTACGCAGGATACCGGTTCAAAATTGGCGAAGACGCTTTAAACCTTTCCGCCAACATCATTAACCTATTGAACACCGTGTTTATCTCGG
>JBJOJZ010000032.1:0-4868 GCA_046046325.1 Bacteroidota bacterium | reverse complement strand
CGTCTTCTTCAAAGTAATTGATAGAATAAATCAAATTACCCCGTTGTTTACCCGCGCTGACCCCCATGTTATAACCCACCTCATTCTGTTGGGATTTAAATTTCTGGGAAAGCGTTGCTTTTCCGTTAACGAAATACAAATTGTCCTTAAAATTTACATTAGAATTCAACGCGGTTACGTTGGCGTCGTAAAAATTCCCCTCACGTAACACATTGGTATTGGTTAGGGTAACGGAACTGTTCTGCCGCAAATTTTGGTCAAAAACGACGGTATTGTAGTTGGTTAATGGTGCCGCAAGAAATTCCCGGGTTTCGTTGGTAACGGTGTTGTAAGCGGAACCATTCGAGGGGGCAGAAAGGGCATTAAAGACCCCGATACCCAAGCCTTTTTTAGTCCTGCCCGAAAACTTGCTTGCATTGTACAATTGCGGCATGCCTTGAATCCCAGAAATCACCTCATCCTGTTTAAGATTGGTTTTTAATACCTCCCAAGGTGCTTGAACCCCTACCCGACGTGAATAGAAAATACCGGATTTATTGAAAAGCTCCATTCCTTCAGTAAAGAACTGACGGTTTTCATTGAATTGCAGCTCAAAAGGTGAGGTATTCAGGACTTGATTATCAAAAATCACTTGACCAAAATCGGGCACCAAAGTTACGTCCAAGGTAAAGGCTTCATTGATGCCGTACTTTACGTCCATACCACCAAAAAACGAACGCGCGTATTTGGTGGAGCTTTGTTGGTTTAAATAGCTTGATACGTAGGGAATCAAACTCAAACGAAGCGGGGGCTTAATGCGCTCAACGCCCAGCAGTTTTCCGCTGCTAACAAGGTAGTTTTCGAAGTCTGGATTTACCGGAAACCAAGAGGAATGCTCCCGTTTCCGGGCAATTTGCCGTGTGAAATTAATGTTCCAATCTTGGGATTCTTTCTCGGCAAAACGTAAAGCCGAATAAGGAATCTTTAGTTCTGCGCACCATCCTTGGTCATTCCATTGCACCGAACTTTCCCATACGAGGTTGAGTTGATCATTAACATCATTGGAGAGGACTTTACCATCCAATTGCACTCCGGTAGAAGTAATTCCAAAATAAAACCCATTTTGCCGATCATTGTACGTATCTAAATAGATGGAAAAGATATCTGCATTGGCATTGTAATCATCTCGAATGGAATACACCTTGGAAATCGAATCTGGCGAATCGTAACACTGGACAAGAAAATACAATGCAATATCGTCGTAGAGTACCTTAACCTCAGTGGTATTATTCGCTGTTTGTCCTGGAACAGGTCGAACGGTCATGAACTTCTCCTTGGTCGCAATGGCCCTACTCCATGAGGCCTCTTCTCCTTTTCCATCAATGGAAATCTTCTCTTCCATTCTCAAAGCATCCAATGTATATTGCGCGGTTGAGGTAAACGGTAAAAGCAAAAGCAGAAAATGGAGAGGTTTCATGCAGTGCAAAGGTAATAAACCTACCCCAAAGGCGTGTCAATTTAAGGTAAAGGAGCTACCTTTGTGAAGTGGAAACCTTTGAACGCTTGAGAGAGCAACTTGTATTGTTGGAATGGCCCAATGTTTATTTTTTTAAGTTCATTGTTCCTAGCGATTCCGATAAAATTGCTCGCGTTACAGGAATGTTTGACGATCATTCAGAGATGACGTTGCATCCTTCGAAAAACGGAAAATATACGAGTGTGAGCGTGAAAATGGTGATGATGGACGCTGATTCCATCATTTCGGTTTATGTAAAGGCGGCTGAAATCGACGGTGTAATTTCACTTTAACTATGAATAGATTTTTTAATGAAGCTTTATGGATTGATTTTCTCAGCATAACGCTGGTTCTTTTAATTGCCATAATTTTTTACCGTTTATTGCTTCGGTTTTTAAGCCGAAAGCATGTCAAAACTGAGCAGTATTGTACCTTGTTTGATGTGGAAGACCAACCTATCAGCGGAGACATTCCATTTTATTTTTCTACCTTGATTTCGCGTAACGTTGAATTTATGTTGGAGTCGGAAGAAGGCAACTGTATTGCAATTATCGCTAACCGACCTTTTGAAACCGGAGGACATTTGTTAAAATTCGACAGTACTGCTTTGAAAAATGGAACGTATTTCTACGTTCTTAAAACCGAGAATCAGGAAATTCGAAAAAGACTGATCGTTAAAAACTAAGCATCGTCCCCTTTACCTTTTTTCTTACCTCTTTTGGATCCAGGTGTTTTGATGCGTTTTTTCTTCGTATTTAATTTAAGTTTTTCCTTTTTAAACTCACCTTCCTTACTTCCTCCTACGGTTTCAAGACGCACAACCACTCCGATACTGTGTTGTAAGTAGTCTGCTTTTCCAAAAAAATCGGAGGTCAAACCAATTTTTCCGGCAGACTGCAATTGTATACCAAAAGCGTTATTAAACCAAAAATTAATTCCGGCTCCAACGTTAATAGTTGGAAAAAACGAAGGAGCTAGCGTATCGTTACAACGGTGCATTGTTCCTCCAACTCCCATAATTACGTAAGGATCCAGCAAACCTTTGCCCAAAAGGGAATAAAACGAATACTTTAAATTGGCATCGGTCGAAAAACCGAAGCCTTTTATATTGGCTTGATCGTTGACCATTCTTATTCCTTTATAACGGACAAAACCTAGAGCTAACTCGGCACTCCATCCTTTATAAAAGTAATAATCAGCCATTAACCTGCTTGGAAAAATCTCCGCATGCATTTGATCAAACGCTGCGATATCCCCTGGATTACCATCGTTGTCCCAAATGCTCCAACCCGTTCCGAACATTAATTTATAGGGATTGGCATTGTTAACCATTTTATAGGCTTGTCCGAAAGTGAAAACGGGCAAGAAAATGAGAAGAAATATTGTGCGAATCATGCGTTGTATACCTTTTGAAATGGGACGGTCAAAATTAGTTACAAAATTTCGAACAGGGCTTAAAAAAGTGGTCCCCATTTAAATTTCATGAATAATTAACGTCAAAACACCTTTAAATTAAGATAATTCAAAGTGGTTAGTAGATAAAAAGGATATTTTTGCAAGGTGAAGAAGCTGCTTAAAATAAGGTTGGACCAAGAGGAAACCGAAACCATGGAAGGAATTGGTATTTCCTCGAGTTTCAGCGATTACCGATTAGCTTGGACCCTTAACCATGCTTTTCAGTGGCGCTTTGAATTCCAAGAAAACCCACTTGTTATTCCCTCAAAAAAATCGACAGAACAACGCGTTTACCATTACCATCATTTTACCGACGAAATAGAGAAAATGCAACTTTTCTTAATCAAGAATAAGCAAGGCGGGAAGGCACTGTTTGACGATTACCCTCAATTCGATTTTGTGTTATTTTTCAAGAATAACTTAAGCTTCGACTTGGACCAGCTTTTACCTTTGTTGCGAAATATTGATTCTATATTCGCTGCCTACCGTTGTAAAAGCGATGATTTTGCAGTAGCTCCTTTTTTACATTTTGAATACGCTCATGAATAAAACAAAAATAGTGGCCACGATTGGCCCAAGCTCTACCAGCAAAGAGGTATTGCGCGAAATGTTCATCGCTGGATTGAACGTTTGTCGCGTGAATTTTTCCCACGGATCCTATGAACAACACGCTTCGGTAATTAAGACCGTAAGAGAACTTAACATCGAATTAAATGCCAATGTGGCGGTGCTCGCGGACCTTCAAGGCCCCAAAATACGAACCGGTTTAATGGAAAACGATGGCGTTCACTTGGAAGTGGGCGCGCAATGTCAAATTGTAACCGATTCTGTATTGGGGAACGCCGATAAATTCTCCATTAATTACCAAGACCTACCAAAGGATGTCAATCCAGGAGAACGTATTCTTTTGGACGACGGTAAATTAGTGCTGCAAATTGAGAAAACGGACCGTAATAATTGCATCGACTGTACCGTTGTTCAAGGCGGAATTTTATCTTCCAAAAAGGGCGTTAACTTTCCTAACACCAGAATTTCGATGCCTTCCCTCACGGAGAAAGATAAATTGGATTTGGCTTTTGCGTTGGAACAACAAGTGGATTGGGTGGGGTTATCCTTCGTGCGAAGTGCCAGAGACATCATTGAACTCAAGCATCTGATTTCCCTGCAAGGAGGTAAAGCAAAAGTAATTGCTAAAATTGAGAAGCCCGAAGCCTTGGAGTGCATCGAAGACATCATCAGCGCAACGGATGGAGTTATGGTGGCACGTGGTGACTTAGGGGTAGAAACCCCTTATCAAAGAGTGCCTGTGATTCAAAAAATGTTGATTGATCAATGCGTCGCCAATGCCAAGCCGGTAATTGTAGCTACGCAAATGATGGAATCCATGATCAACAGCATGACTCCATCAAGGGCTGAAGTCAACGACGTCGCGAACGCAGTGTTGGACGGTGCCGATGCGGTGATGCTCTCAGGGGAAACTTCGGTGGGTAAATACCCTATCGAGGTCATTAAAACCATGTCGAGTATTATAGAAGAAATGGAGAAATCCCCGGAAGTTTACCATAGAGAAGTAATGCCCGACCCAACGAACGAACGATTCATCACCGACTCCATTTGCTTCAATGCCTGCCGTTTGGCGCAGCGCGTTCAAGCCAAGGCTATTATCACGATGTCTTTTTCTGGTTACACCGCGTTTAAAGTTTCCTCACAACGACCCGATAATGCCATTTATATTTTTACGAGCAACCGATCCATCCTTGCACAATTAAACCTTTTGTGGGGGGTAAAAGCCTTTTATTACGACAAACATATCAGCACCGATCACACCATTGCGGACATCAAATATTTATTGAAGTCGCAAGAATTCCTGAAAGAGGGTGATTTGGTCATTAACATTGCCTCCATGCCCATAGAAGAC
>JBJOJZ010000011.1:0-4482 GCA_046046325.1 Bacteroidota bacterium | reverse complement strand
ACTCGGATTGGCGACAAAGTCATTAACCTTGCATCCCTTTGTGAATTGGGGTTCTTGGATGGCTTACCTTTCGATTCCAACGTTTTTAGCGCTGACTCCTTGAATGCGCTGATGAAGTCGGGTAAAAGCGGCATTCGAATCCTTCGCGATCGTATTGCAACCTTATTTTCCAAAGAAAATACGGAGCTTCAGAATCAACTCGAAGCCATCATGGATTCGATTTATGAGGCAGAACGGGTTCAAATGATGCTGCCTGTTCAAATTGGGGATTACACCGATTTTTATTCAAGCAAAGAGCATGCAACCAATGTGGGCATGATGTTCCGTGATCCAGCAAATGCATTACTCCCAAATTGGTTATGGCTTCCGGTGGGTTATCATGGACGATCCAGTTCGATTATTGCATCGGATGTTCCTGTTAGAAGGCCGAAGGGTCAAACTAAAAATGAAGGTGAAAATCCAGTATATGGACCATCAAAACGAGTTGATTTTGAGTTGGAAATGGGCTTCATTACCTTTGATGGCAAACCACTTGGCGAGCAAATAAGTACGGATGAGGCGGAAGACTACATTTTTGGGCTATGCCTCTTTAACGATTGGTCTGCTCGTGATATACAACAGTGGGAATATGTTCCACTGGGCCCATTCTTGGCGAAAAATTTTGCCTCTTCAATCAGTCCATGGATCGTAACACTGGACGCCTTGATACCTTTTGCCGTAGAAGGTCCAAAACAAAATCCACCGGTGTTAGAATACTTAAAATATCAAGGAAAAAAATCCTACGACATCCATTTGGAGGTTTACCTGCAACCAAAGGATGGCCAAGAAAGCCGTATTTGCCGTTCTAATTTTAAATACATGTATTGGACCATGGCCCAGCAATTGGCCCATCATACAGTCAACGGTTGCAACATCCGTTGCGGTGATTTGATGGGGTCAGGAACCATTTCTGGACCTACTCCTGACTCTTACGGTTCCATGTTGGAACTTGCTTGGAAAGGCACGAAACCCTTGGAGCTTCTCGATGGAACTAAAAGGGCTTTTATCCACGACTATGATACCGTGATTTTTCGGGGGTTTTGCGAGAATAACGGCGTGAGAATTGGTTTCGGTGAAGTTAAATCCCAGTTGTTACCCGCCAAAGATTAATCGATGAATCAAGCGGAAGTACCTCTTGCGGATAACGAACGTAAAGCGATTTTAAATGCCTTTAAAAGCTTGTTGCGTGCGGTTAAGGATCGTTCAAAAGAAGATTCCAAACTGATTCGTAAAGCTTTTGATCTTTCGCTAGAGGCACACAAGGATGAGCGCCGGAAATCCGGAGAATTGTATATCTGGCACCCTATTTCTGTAGCTAGGATTTGTGCCGATGAAATGAATTTGGATAGCACTGCCATCGTTTGTGCCTTGTTGCATGATACGGTTGAAGATACGTACATTACCCTTCAAGATATTGAGGATTCTTTTGGTGTTAAAATCCGTAACATCATAGACGGTTTAACCAAGATTCCAAATGTTTTTGACGAAAATGCTTCCGTTCAAGCGGAGAATTTTCGTAAAATGATCTTGACCATTTCCAATGATTTCCGGGTAGTGTTGATCAAACTTGCTGATCGCTTGCACAACATGCGAACCCTCGAGGCTATGTCCCCTGATAAACAGCTGAAAATAGCCTCCGAAACACGCTTTTTATACGCACCTCTCGCACACCGTTTTGGTTTTTACAACATTAAAACGGAATTGGAGGACTTATCCATGAAGTATTGTGAGCCAGAAGTTTACAAGGATATAGAGAATCGATTGAAATCTACCCAAGATGTTCGTACCCGATTCATTCGACGGTTTATTGCCCCTGTAAAAGAACAGCTTTTAGCGCAAGAGTTTCAATTTGATGTTAAAATACGGACCAAATCGGTTTCATCGATTTGGAGAAAAATGAAAACCAAGGAAGTTCCTTTTGAAGAGGTTTATGACGTTTTTGCCATTCGAATAATTGTTAATTCTACCCCTGAAACCGAAAAAGCCGATTGCTGGAAAATTTACAGTGTGGTGACTGATTTTTACCAGCCTAGCCCGGAAAGGTTGAGGGATTGGATTTCAACACCTCGAGCCAACGGTTACGAATCGCTTCAAACCACTGTTATGTCGCCTCAAGGTAAATGGGTGGAGGTCCAAATACGCTCTAAGCGGATGGACGAAATTGCCGAGAAAGGAATTGCCGCACATTATAAATATAAAGAAGACAAAAAGGATGACAGTAAATTTGACCGTTGGATCAGTGAAATCCGTGATTTGTTGGAAAACACCGAAACCAATGCTATCGATTTCATCAACGAGTTTAAACTCAATTTATTTCGCGAAGAGATTTACGTGTTTACCCCGAAAGGTGAACTAAGGGTTTTGCCCGTTGGTGCTACCATTCTGGACTTTGCCTACGACATTCATACCGCCATAGGTGACCGCTGCATAGGTGCGAAAGTGAATAATCGCTTGATGCCTTTGAGCTATGAATTGCAAAACGGAGACCAGTTGGAAATCATCACCTCGTCTAAACAAAAACCGAACGATGAATGGCTAAAGTTTGTGGTTTCTGCACGCGCTCGCCAGAAAATTAAGGCTTCCTTAAACGAAGAGCGTAAATCCATCGCTCAGGACGGAAAAGAAATTGTTGAACGTAAGTTCAAGCAATTTAACCTCAAAATGAACGCGGAAAATATTACGTTTTTGGAAAAGTACTTTGGGATTGGTAGTGCAACAGAATTGTATTATCGCATAGCTAAGGGGAAAATTGACGTCAATAAAATTCGCGAAATCGAAGATAAAAACGGATTACTGGTCATGACGGCCAAGGAAATGCAGGCCAAAAAAGATTTGGTGCAATTGTCCAATAAGCCGGAGGTAGATACCAAAAACGATATAATATACATCGGTGATGATTTTAAAGGCGTCGATTATCAACTTTCTTCGTGCTGCAATCCCATCCCAGGTGATAGCGTTTTTGGTTTTATTACGATTAACCAGGGGATTAAAATTCACCGATCAGATTGTCCAAATGCAGTGCATTTGCAATCTAAATTCGCCTATCGTTGCATCAAAGCTGCATGGAAATCTGAAATGCTGCAAGAGCGTTTAGCGGCTATTCGTATTGTTGGAATCGACCAAATTGGTTTGGTGAACCGCTTGACGGAAATAATTTCGAAAGAAAATAAGGTGAATATGAAGAGTATTCACTTTGAGACCAACGATGGTGTTTTTGAGGGGCATATTCGAGTGATGGTTTTTGATACGGAACACCTTGAGCGGCTCATGGGGAAATTCCAGGAAATAGACGGGGTTCAACGCGTTACTCGATGGGACTTGGAGGACGATTCCTTGCACTAGCGTTTTGCAAACAGGAGAACGCCTCACTTTTTACAAAATCATTTTACCGAAGCTAAAACTTCATCGTTAAAAACAACGTATTGGTTCGTAACATCATTTGGGCAGAACCTTGCTTGCTATTATGCAGTTATTTTACTCTTTCTTTTTGATTTTGTATACCTTTTCATCTCCCCACTGAAATAAATAGTTTTCGTCTTCTAAAATGAATAATCCATAATCATCTATTTTTATTCCTTTTGGTAATTCATATTTTGATAATTCTTCCTCATTTTCACCTTCGCCATGTTTTGTGTATGAATTTATCCGCCACATTAATCGATTAAATAAGATAGGGTAACCAATTGTAATGTCCATTCTCGGGTTTCCCATCATGAATAAGGTGTAAAATTGATTGGTAACAATCATTTTACTATTTGGTACATGGTTTATTTCTACTTCATTATTGGGACTCACTACATAAACGTATAGTGATAACAAAGCAACAATTGGTAGTGATATAACAGAACCAATAATGCGTTTTTTTCTTATTTCCTTTTGTTCGGAAAATTTAATTAAGAGAAAAACTCCATAGATAATGGTTAGCCAAAAATGAATAAAAGCAAAATCTAGGTTTAAATAATCCAACGGGCTGAATACCACCAAGAATAATGTGGCAAGAAGGAATGAAAAAATATTTCCATGTGCTTTTCTGGTCATATGTACTTAGTGAGACGAGTAGTGGTAATCATGCATAGCTTACGGCTTATCCTCATCAAAACACATGGAAAAAGGATCTTTGGGTCGCAACAACGGATTCCACGAAAAACCACGAATAAACCTTTCTTTTTCGTCGATTTGGTCCATCGGAAAAAATACCCCGTCTGGTTTGTCAAAAAAAGTAATTCGAGATACTTCCCCGCTGTCCAAGTAAACGTGCAATTCCGAGGCATATAGACGGTTCAATCCTACACGTTCTTTGACAAGAATACTATCGCGTGGTTTTTCCTCCACGGGATAAAAAATGGTCCATGCTTGTCCTTTTACTTTGGCTAAAACTAGGGTGCCTTGGTTAAAAAATCCAAGGATTATTTTACCAGAAAGTTGATTGTACAACATACCTGT
>JBJOJZ010000130.1:0-18522 GCA_046046325.1 Bacteroidota bacterium | reverse complement strand
GTTTCTTCCCCTAATTTTACATGAATAGATCCTTCGGTTACCGCTTCCGGAAAAAGTTCAAAGAGTACTTCGTCAACCATTTTCCCACCGTGTTCAAAAATATTGAAAGCGTACAAGCGGTGTATTGGTCTTGTTAAAGCAACATATAAGAGATTGACTTTATCCATCATGAATTGATCGTTTTCTTCGATGGTAAAGTCCCTGATAGCCTTGATGGGGCTATTCTTGCTGAGCTTTCGATAATACACTTGCTCCTGTCCATCGATGAGGTAGTAGGAAATCGTATCCGACATTTTGAAATCGATGCTTGGAAGAATCACCACCGGAAATTGGAGACCCTTTGATTTGTGAATCGTCATGATTTGAATCGCATCGTCCGTTTTCGGAAAATGAATGGCAAGCTTATGCTTGTTCTTTTCGTAATATTCTAAAAAACTGTTTAGATCAACCTTTTTACCTTGTTGAAAATTGTAGGCGATATCGCAGAAATGGTGCAAGTATATGTCGTCCGTTTCTTTCCAACCGAGCAATTCATAAAATTTCTGGAATAATTCGTAGAGGCTGTTGTAATTAAAATGAAAGCGTGTTTCACTTTCAAAGTACTCGTTAAAAAAGGTTTCCGTATTGAAATTTTTTCTTCCGCTTGGGTCAATAGTGAATAAATTTAAATACCTGATTTCGGAATCCTCGTGCGCGATTCGCAAGTACATTTCTGCAAATTTCATGACCTCCTTAAGGTTCGAATTTTTATTCCTTATGTTGAGGTAGGCAATCACTAGTCGAATCCTTTGATCCGCATCGATCAGTAAGGAATCCGACGAAACAACCTTATAATTATTACTTGATAAAAACTGAGCAATTTCATTTCCTTGGCTATTTTTTTCGCTCAAAATACAGATATCTCCCGGCTTGAATCCGTCTGCAATGCATCGCTCTATTTGGATTAAAATCTCAGAAAAAACATCTACACTGCTTTCTTTTTTAGGTTCGCTCAAGATTTCCACATAGCCCTCAAAGGTTTTTATCGGATGTTGCTCAATGGAAGCGTAAAATTCACAGCCTTTGTCGGGCAATCGGGATCTAAATGACTCAAAAAGCAGGTTATTGAATTCAACAATTTTCTTTCCGGAACGGTAGTTTTCCGACATGACCTCCAAGGTGCCAACTTCATTAAAATAATCCGACCGCCGTTGAACATCAGGATCGTTATCTGGATTGTATATGCGAGGAAGTTCAACGAATTGTTCTGCTAAGCCATTGTTAAATCGATATATCGACTGTTTCGCATCTCCTACAATAAGATTTTTATTTCCTTTCGATAAGGATTCTTCCACGAGAGGCACAAGGTTCATCCATTGCAACCTGGAAGTATCTTGAAATTCATCTAACATAAAATGATGAATCCTATTCCCTAACCGTTCATAGATGAATGGCGCATGTTGATGCTGTACTAAATGCCCGATGAGGGCATTGAATTCAGAGATACGTACAAACTGTTCTTCTGCACGTATTTTGGCCATCTCACGAGCTACGTATTGCAACAAAGCGAGATTATAAAAGGTTTCTTGGTAGTACACCAGGGCACAATGCCTTTCATGATGGGTTTCATGGAAATCTAATAAGCCTCGGAATTCGTGCAGCAATGCGGGGCTGAAGACAACATCGTATTTCCCTTCTTGCAAGGTTTTGATTACCACGGGGGTAACAACGGCATCTGGCCAAGCTTCGTAAACACCTAGTTTTTCAAAAGCCCTTTGCGTATTACCTTTTTGCGGCAATTTATCCAGGGGAATCGCTGCTTCATCATACAAGCGATGTACGGCTTTACATTTGCTTAAAAGTTCTTGGACCAAGCCACGTTGTTGATCCCGAACATTCCACAAGTCTTGTTCGGAATAAGGGGTTTCTAAGAGTTGTTTTACCAAGCCGAAATACCGCTCCTTGGAAAGAATGCTGCAAAATGAAATGAGTTGATTGCGAAAATTCCATTGGGTTTCTTCCTCTAAGTTTTTCTTAGTATAGTTCTCCACCAGCCGGGTTAATGCTTCGTTCCCTTCCGTTCCAATTTTCACCAACAAGGCATCTACCACCTTTTCCATGATTTCCGACTCATTCATGACCACTTCAAACTCTTGCGGAAGGTTGAGGTCTCGGTGAAAGGATCGAATCAATCGAAGGTTGAATTTGTCGATGGTGGATACCATAAAATCCTCATAACTGTGCAGTATTTCAGATAATATTTCTTGAGCTCTCTTTGGAAACTCGTCCAAAGGCCTATCTGTTAAGGAACTCAAGCTCAGCAATAGTTGATGGATTTCGTCCGCATCCCCTTGGTATCCAGCAATTTCATTCAGGGATTTTAGAATGCGCTCCTTCATTTCCAAGGCAGCCTTGTTGGTGAAAGTCATCGCCAAAAGCGATTTGAATTTTTTGCTTTCCGATGCAGGAAGGAATAGTAAATAAAGGTATTCTTGGACCAAACGGTAGGTTTTTCCGCTACCTGCCGATGCGTTTAATACGAGGAGTGACACGTTATTGAATTTCTTAAGGGTTCATGATAAAATTACTTCGATTAAGCGTAAATTTGTTACGTTCTAAAATCTTTTTAACGCGGAGCATGAAAATAATTTGGATAGCCTTGTTTGTTGTTGCGCTTTCGGCATGTAAGCCGAAACCCATTGATCCGCCGCCAGCACCCGCTGAAACTGTGAGGATTTTGGTGAATCCTACGTTTGCCTCAAACGCTTTGAAGTTGGATTCGATCTATCAAGGTCCCAACGGTATTCGCATTAAAGTTTCCGACATTAAGTTTTTTACTACGTTGCTTGGACATCAAAATAACCAACTTGCCGAGGTAGCCTACTTTGATTTTCGAGAAAAAGGGAATGTTCTACTCGATAAAGCAGCCGATTACACCAAGTTTCCTTCCCTTTCGATGGTATTGGGCGTAGATACTTCGCTCAACCACGACGACCCTTCTGCATTCCCCAACGATAGTCCTCTGAACATCGTAAATGCTGGTTCCATGCACTGGGGTTGGAATACGGGTTATATCTTCATCTCCGTAGAAGGTAAAGCCGATACCTTGAACGACGGTATCGATAATTTTGACTTGAGTTTTAGTTACCATATTGGCACAGATTTATACCAACAACCCATTTCGTTTAACAACTTTTCATGGGTGAAAACCGGAGAACATCAGCATACCTTGTCCCTGGAGTTGGACATGCAATCGTTTTTCTTTAATCCTCTTCAACCCATTGATATCCCCAACGAACCATTTACCCATTCAGGAGCAGGACTTGGGGCCCTGACTCAAAAAGTTACCGAGAATTTTAAAAACGCATTGCATTTGCCATGAGAACTATCGGGTTTATTGTTGTTTTTGCATGCTTTTTGAATTCCTGTGGCAAGGAAAAGGTGGGATATTTACCAACGCCTTACACCTTGGAAATTCCTTCGCATTTTCCGGCCATGAACATTCCCGCCGATAACCCAATGACGGTTGAAGGGGTAGAATTAGGTCGGCATTTGTTCTATGAGAAAAGGCTCAGCGGCAACGACATGATGAGTTGCGCGGCGTGCCATACGGCCTTTACCTCATTTTCCGATTCAGCAAAATATTCCACGGGAATTGATGGAATTCAAGGTAACCGTAACGCCATGGCCTTGATCAATTTAGGATGGGATTCTTTCTTTTTTTGGGACGGAAGGGCGATTACCTTAGAGCAGCAAATTTTGGAACCGGTCCCCAATCCTATCGAAATGCACCTTTCGTGGAAAGAAGCGGTGAGCAAATTGAAAAAAGATACCTATTACAGGAACCAATTCTACAAAGCTTTTGGGGTTGTTGATTTTGACTCTACCCATGCCACCAAAGCCATAGCTCAGTTCATTCGTACCATGATTTCTGGTAGGAGCAAGTTCGACGTGATGTATAAAATTGAAAACAACCTTCCCTTAAGCGTTTGGGATCAATCCGTTCAAATTACCAATGAGGAATGGGCGGGATACGACCTTTTCAAAAGCTTGAACGGTGCCGATTGCTTTCATTGCCACAATGGGCCCCTCATGCGCGTTGCAAAATTTAGCAATAACGGATTGGACGAGAGCTTTAGCGATCTTGGCCGCGGGGCGGTTACCAACAACGCCAACGATAACGGTAAATTTAAAGTGCCGACCTTACGAAATATTGCGCTAACCGCGCCTTACATGCACGACGGGAGGTTTAAAACCTTGGATGAGGTTATCGAACATTATTCCTCGGGCGTTCATATGTCACCAACCATTGACCCTTTGATTGAATTTGCCAACCAAGGAGGGGTGCAATTGGATGCCCAAGAAAAGCAATTATTGAAAGCATTTCTAATGACCCTTACCGATTTAGAGTTTGTAAATAATCCAAAATTCCAAGACCCTCACTGATGAAAGACAAATTAACCACCGAGGATAAAGCCCTTAAAATCAACCTTACCCGTGATATTTACGGTTGTTTTGCTGAAATAGGCGCAGGTCAAGAAGTTGCTGCCAATTTTTTCAAAGCCGGAGGGAGTTCGGGGACGATTGCCTTTACCCGTTCTGCTTATGACATGAAGGTTTCCGATGCCATGTATGGCAAAGCTAAAAGGTATGTTTGTGAAGAACGATTAGTGACCATGTTGGATACCGAGTTTAACCAACTTTCGACGGTGCTTCCTCAAAAAGCCACCGAATCTCGGTTTTTCGCATTTTGCAACACGGTAGAATCGCTGAATTATCACAAAACCAATCAGGGGCAAGGTTGGGTAGGGATCCGATTTCAAACAACGATTGGAGGACCGTTCAACGACATTATTTTGCACGTCCTGATGCACGATATTTCCAACCGTGCGCAACAAGATGCCTTGGGTATTTTAGGGGTCAACCTCATCCATGGAGCCTTCTTTCATGGCAACGATTACGAGGAATTCATCAATGCTTTAGTTTCACGCTTGCCTCGAGAACGCATCGAAATCGACATGTTGCGGTTTACCGGACCCGATTTTGAGGAAATTGATAACCGCATGATTGCCCTAAGTTTGGTTCGAAAAGGTATAACGGATGCCACCATGTTCGATTTAGCGAAAAATGTGTTGCAGCCGGCAACGGCGCTGTACAAAAAAAACATCCTCTTGATGCGGGGACGATTTCGTCCGGTTACCAACGTACATGTGGACATGATTGAAAACGGCAAATTGTGTTTTTTAGAGGATGAAAGGGTCAAGCATACCAACGTAGAGGTGGTTTTTGAACTCACCCTGAAAGACCTTACTGCCGATGGGAAAATCTCCGATAAAGATTTCCTTGACCGTGCTGAATTATTAAGTTCCCTCGGATATACCGTGATGATTTCCAATTATTTGAAGCATTACAAAATGGTGGAATACCTTTCAGAAATCGCCAAAGGGCAGTTCATGGGGGTTATTCTTGGGGTGTATAACTTGAGTTCCATTTTCGATGAGCAATATTACGATAACCTTCCCGGAGGATTGCTGGAGGCTTTTGGTAGAGGATTCGGTCACAACATGAAGTTGTACGTTTACCCCGCCATCGACGTGGAGTCTGGCGCCTTGTTGGATTTATACAACATGCAAATTGCGGAGAATTTAAAGGGACTGATGGAGTACATGATCCATAACGATAAAATAGCCCCCATCCGTCAATTCAACGAAAAACACCTCCACATCATGTCGGATGATGTGTTGAGTAAAATTAAGGTTGGAGCGAAAAACTGGGAAGACGATGTGCCGTATGAAGCGGCCCAAGCCATCAAGTTTTTTGAGTTATTCGGTCATAGCAAGGCTTAACTATGCCTCATATAAAAAATGCGCTGATTCGTTACCGCATCATCGACCGGATGATTCGCAATCCCTATAAACCTTTTCCGAGCAAAAGCAATTTGAGGGAAGCATGCGAGGAGTCCTTATTTGGCTCAACCTACGGCGACCATATCTGCGATTCCACCATCGAAAAAGACCTTTTTGCCATGAGGATGGAACACGATGCTCCCATCAAATATAGCCGAAAACACGAGGGCTATTTTTACGAAGACCCCGATTACACCATTAACGACATACCGCTATCGGAAGACGAGTTGGATTCCATACGTTTTGCGGTGCAAACCCTTCAGCAGTTTCAAGAGGTTCCGTATTTCAAAGAATTCGGCAGCGCCATCGATAAAATTGCCACAAGGGTCGCCGTAGCGGGAACCGAAGGACAAGCATCGAACGCTTTCATTGGGTTTGAAACTTCCTATGCTTCGGTCGGCAATCAGTGGCTTCCCTTGCTCCTTTCTGCGATACAGGAAAAACGCATTTGCACCTTCCATTACGCGTCCTTCAAGTCAGGCGTAGCGAAAGCGCGGAAAGTGCTGCCCGTGTACTTGAAAGAATACCGCAACCGTTGGTATGTCATTACCTACGATTTTGAATCTGCTCAATGGAAAACATATGCCCTGGAACGCATGGAAGCACTAGCGGTTAGCGATGCCCATTATACACCGGATCACACCTTTAATCCCGCTGAGTTTTTTGCCGAGACCATTGGAATTACCACCGAAAACAAAGCGCCGGAGCGCGTTGAAATCGAAGCCAATGAAGTGGCTAGTAAGTACATTGAATCACAGCCCTTGCATTCTTCTCAGGTATCTTTAGGTACGAAGCGTTTTGCCTTAACGGTACAAATCAATGAAGAGTTGATCCGTGCCTTATTGGGTTTTATGGGCGAGATTCATATTTTAGCTCCCGAGTCGTTGAAACGAACATGGAATGAGCGTATTCAACACCAATTAAACATTGAAAAAAATGGAAATATTAACTGAACATCGCAACGGGGTAATGCAAATTACGCTGAACCGCCCTGAAGTTTACAACTCTTTTAACCGGACCATGGCCCTTCAAATGCAAGCAAGTTTGAACGAAGCTGCGGCCAACGAGTCCGTCCGGGCCGTCGTGATTACAGGAAGCGGTAAGGCTTTTTGCGCAGGCCAAGATTTAGCCGAAGCCATTGACCCAGAAGGGCCGGGATTGGAGCGCATCCTTGCTGAACATTACAATCCCATCATTCAACAAATCGTTGCCTTGCCAAAACCCGTGGTTGCATTGGTAAACGGTGTTGCAGCAGGTGCCGGAGCCAATATCGCCTTGGCCTGCGATGTCGTTATTGCCCACGAACAAGCCAGCTTCATACAAGCTTTTTCTAAAATTGGTCTTATTCCCGATTCAGGAGGCACCTACTTTTTACCGCGATTAATTGGAGCGCAAAAAGCGCTTGCCCTGATGTTGACCGGCGACAAGGTGAGTGCCAAAGAGGCGGAAGCGTTGAACATGATTTACAAAGCGGTTGAGGCCGAAACATATGAGACGTTCACTGCGGATTTTATGTCCAAGTTGGCCCTTATGCCAACCCGTGCCTTGGCACTCACGAAAAAAGCGGTACAGGAAAGCTGGAATAATACCTTATCCGAACAGTTGAATTTGGAATTAGCACTCCAGGTTGAGGCCGGAAACACCGAGGATTTTAAGGAAGGGGTGCAGGCATTTTTAGACAAAAGGAAACCAAACTTTACCGGGAAATAATGGCAAAACGCATTTTTGTAGTGGGCGCAGGAACCATGGGGGCTGGGATTGCTCAATTGGCTGCACAAAAGGGATTTGAAACCCGTTTATTTGACGTCTCTGCCGATCAACGCAGTAAAGCCCAACAGGGAATCCATAAGTCACTTATGTCGCTGTTAGAAAAAGGTAAAATCGACGCCGCGGAGCATGAAGCAATTCATGGACGACTCTGCGTGGTAGATCACTTAAATGCTGCGGAAAGCGCAGACCTCGTGATTGAAGCCATTGTGGAGAACTTGTCGGTAAAACACGAAGTTTTTAGGTCCCTGGAAGCGATTGTTTCGCCCACTTGTATCTTGGCGTCCAATACCTCTTCCTTGTCCATTGCTTCCATTTCGAGCGCCTTGCAACAACCGGGCAGATTTCTGGGCATCCATTTCTTCAATCCGGCTACGCTCATGCCTTTGGTGGAAATCATTCCCAGCGTTTTGACCAATGACGTGGTGCTCAACGAGGCTCGAGCAATGATCTTAGCCTTGGGTAAAACCTTGGCGGTTTGTAAGGATACCCCTGGATTCATCGTGAACCGTGTGGCACGCCCCTTTTACGGGGAAGCCTTGCGCATCTACGAAGAAGGATTGGCGGATTTCGCCACGATTGATTTTGCCATGACCTCTATTGGTGGATTTAAAATGGGGCCGTTTGAATTGATGGATTACATTGGCAACGACGTGAATTACACCGTTACTGAAACGGTGTTTGAAGCGTTCTATTACGACCCTAGGTTCAAGCCGTCCTTTACCCAAAAACGCCTGAAGGAAGCAGGCCTGTATGGCCGTAAAACGGGCCGTGGATTTTACGATTATTCCGTGGAAAAAGCCGAGCCGTCAAAAGACACTGCCCTGTTGCTACAGATTTTTAACCGCATTATCGCCTTGTTGATCAATGAAGCCTACGATGCTGTATTGATGCAGGTAGCGTCTCCTCAGGATGTGGATTTGGCCATGATGAAAGGCGTAAATTATCCCAAAGGATTGCTCGCTTGGTCGGAAGAATTAGGGCCCGAAACGGTGCTGAATCAATTGAATTCATTGCAAGAACGCTACGGCGAGGACCGTTATCGTCCGAATGCCTTATTGAAGGATCGCGTAGCCTCCGGAATACCCTTAGTCTAAGCGCAAAAAATTCAACGATTTTCCTTATTTTTGCACTCTAAATTTTTTTAAATGGCATACTTATTTACCTCCGAATCGGTTTCAGAAGGTCATCCAGATAAAGTGGCGGATCAAATTTCTGATGCGTTGATTGATCATTTTATGGCCTTTGACCCCACATCGAAAGTGGCGTGTGAAACGTTGGTTACAACGGGTCAAGTGGTATTGGCGGGCGAGGTTAAAACTAATGTTTACCTTGATGTTCAAAAAATTGCGCGTGAAACCATTCAAAAAATTGGATACACGAAATCGGAGTACATGTTTGATGCGAACTCTTGTGGTATTTTCTCGGCGATTCATGAGCAATCCTCTGATATCAATCAAGGGGTTGAACGTACCAATCCGGAAGATCAAGGAGCGGGCGACCAAGGGATGATGTTTGGATATGCCACCCGCGAAACTGATAACTACATGCCGTTGGCCTTGGATTTGGCGCACAAGATTTTACAAGAAATGTCCTTAATCCGTAATACAGAAGGGCAACTCATTCCATATTTACGTCCAGATGCAAAGTCGCAAGTTACCATCGAATACAGCGATGACAACGTGCCTCAACGCATCGATACGATTGTGGTTTCTACCCAACACGATGATTTTGCTGAGGAAGCTACGATGTTAGCTAAAATTAAAAAAGACATCATTGAAATCGTGATTCCTCGCGTCAAAGCGAAATTGAAGCCAGAATTACAAAAATTATTTAACGATCAAATTACCTATCACATCAACCCGACCGGGAAATTTGTGATTGGTGGACCGCACGGAGATACGGGTTTAACCGGAAGAAAAATCATTGTGGACACCTACGGAGGTAAAGGAGCGCACGGTGGTGGTGCCTTTTCAGGAAAAGATCCATCCAAAGTAGACCGCTCTGCAGCTTATGCTACCCGTCACATTGCAAAAAATATGGTAGCCGCCGGTTTGTGCGATGAGGTATTAGTGCAAGTGTCTTACGCCATTGGGGTTGCTAAACCGTGTGGCTTGTTCATCGAAACCTACGGAACGTCCAAGGTAGACATGACCGACGGGGAAATCGCTAAAAAGATTGAAGGGATTTTCGACATGCGTCCGTACTTCATTGAGCAGCGCTTGAAGCTTCGCAATCCCATTTATTCTGAAACCGCTTCTTATGGTCATATGGGACGCGAGTACGAGAAAAAAACCAAAGTATTCGTGGCACCGAACGGTGAAAAGAAATCCATTGAAGTGGAATTATTTACCTGGGAAAATCTAGATTACGTAGACCGAATCAAAGCGGCGTTTAACCTTTAACCCGTGGCTAGTCCATTTCGTACCATTTGGCCGACTTCGGATCGGTATGTGGAAGTCATAGACCAACGGTATTTACCCCACGAATGGGTGGTGGTAAAACTGCACACCTATCAAGAGGCGGAAACGGCCATAAAAGACATGATTGTTCGCGGTGCCCCTTTAATTGGAGCCACAGCAGCCTACGGAATATATTTAGCGGCTCGTACCTGTGTTGAAGAAAATCACGACCGATCTTTTATGGATCAAGCTTTTGAGGCCTTAGCCAATTCACGGCCGACTGCTGTAAACCTATTTTGGGCTTTGAACCGCATGAAAGTGCGCTTGGAAGGGGCGGAGAATTTGGTAGAAACGGCCTGGAACGAAGCCCAAGCGATTGTAGAACAAGACGTAGAAACCTGCCGCAACATTGGGGTGCATGGCTTACCCATCATCGAATCCCTTGCCGCTAAAAAGCCGGGACAACGGATTAACATATTAACCCACTGCAACGCGGGCATGTTGGGTTGCATTGAATGGGGTACCGTTACCTCTCCGATCTACCAAGCGAAACAAAAAGGCTTGGACGTGCATGTGTATGTGGATGAAACACGACCGCGCAATCAAGGAGCCAACTTAACGGCCTACGAACTGACACGGCACGGAATTCCGCACACCTTAATCGTGGACAATGCGGGCGGGCATTTAATGCAGCACGGTATGGTGGACATGGTTATTGTAGGTACGGACCGAACCACACGGCATGGCGATGTAGCCAATAAAATTGGAACCTACCTAAAAGCCCTAGCAGCACACGATAATAAGATTCCGTTTTATGTCGCCTTACCGTCGACCACCTTGGATTTATCGGTGCGGGATGGATTGAAAGAAATTCCTATTGAAGAACGAAACCAAGACGAGGTGCGCTATGTGATAGGCAAGAGTGCTGCGGGAGCCATAGAACCTGTATTAATCTGCCCAGAAACTACGCAAGCCGTGAACCACGGTTTTGATGTTACCCCAGCACGCTTGGTTACGGGCTTAATCACCGAACGCGGGGTTTGCGAACCCAACGAAGCAGCCATTCAGGCCATGTTCGGGGATTTGGAATCGTAAGTTAAAAGATTTTTTTCCTCTACTTTTTTACCACACCCTTCGATACGTCCTGCGGACTACTCAGGGTGCTGTTAAGAAAATAACTTCGGCAACCACCTTCGCATGGATACTTCGGTTTCTATTTTCAAAGAGCGACTGTTTTACTAGTAAGAGAGACGAACTAAGGCTTGGGCACCATAAAGAAGCTGTAAGATCACTGAAATGGTCAAGCCTTAGGAGTAAATCGCAGCGTATAAAACCCGTCGCGTAGATTTTTTGCTACTTTTTTATCCAAAAAAGTAGGGGGCTTCTTTGTATTAAGACAAAAGAAAGAGTAAAACCCGTCGCGTAGATTTTTTGATTTTCCACGGACCCTTCGATACGTTCGCCGCAGGCGGACTATTCAGGGTCCCTGGAAAAAGTAGATATATGAGCTTACTCTTTATGCAAGCATTGCGTTTGGTCTCCAACACGGATTAGGTACATGCCAGGCGAAAGGTTGCTAACATCGAGGGTTTGAGCCTTGGGTTCATGTATGGGAATGCGTGCTACCAGCTTACCGTGTAGGGTAAAGATTTCAATGCAAGAAGCGTCTTTGGATGTCCATTCTACGGTAAGCTGTTGACTGGACGGGTTGGGGTAAAGGTGTAAGGGGTCAAGTGCTTGATCTGATTCCGGTAGGCTGTTAAACGCCTGTGATTGACAGGGGAAAACTTGATCTTGCGCATACCACGTCAGTAAGGCCCCTGCCGTGTAGATGTTCTGTTGCACATTCTGTAGGCGGTTACCGGAACGGTTGTAAATGAAGGCAAAATCAGCGCAAAAGCTTTCTCCTTGGGGTAAGATTGCTTCTCTTATGCTTAACATTCCCCTTCGGTCCCCTGCGGGGTTATTACTGGCCGCTTCATTCCACGTATTGGGAACGTTGGGATTACCGTCGTACAGAAAATGGGTGCTTGCATTCGTTAAGGGATTCATCCAATTGGTGCTATCGCTGTTTTGTCCGTTCATGAGCAACCATGCCGTTGTATCAAAGCTGGTGCTCATCCCTGCATCCATCGCACCGGTTAATCTTCCCGCACTTTCTAAGGGATGTGAAAGGCACAATACACCTTGGCAGGGCGGGTTTGCACCGTATCCTAGTTGTCCTCCGTCCGATTCGTCAAGGTCATCACCGTTGTACGCATACAATAATCGGTTGGTGGGATCACATCCGATGTAGTCATCGGTATAATTTCCTAAATCGAAATCGAGGAAAAGACCTTCATGAAAATTGTAATAGGTGCGGTTGCTTCGGTTATACACCCGCAGGGTTAAAAAGGTCGTATTGTTCAGGTAGTTTGCGGTTTGGAATTGGTAAAACATGGCGTGTACTTCAATGCCCAATTGGTTACCATCGGGTAGATACGATTCATCATTCGTAATAACATAGACGGCCTCGTCGCCGCGGATATCGGGATAATCGCCCAAGGATGGTTCGTAAAGACCATTCCCGTTGAGGTCAATAAAGGGAGCAAGTTGTGCTGCGATTCCGAGTGAGGTATCCCCGTTGCCTGGCCAATTGGCAATGGCAGCGGGCACTGCATACCCCGGGTTTTGCACATTGGCTTGATGGTCCAGTATTTCGGCTTTGCTTACCTTCCAGATGGCGTCATGGTATTCGTTGCTGTAGGCTAAGGTATTGTATGCTTGGGTAGTGGAAATGGGTCCACCATGAAACGCACTCCAGCTGCCTCCCGCACTGTATTTTACCGCGGACATGTACAAGGCGCCATTCACATCTTGCGCTCCCATCCAATAAGACCCCGCAAAAATGGTCGATAATCCACTCTGTATAGGGACTTCATAACCGGCTAACCCGGATGCCAAGTTGTTAAAAAAACCCCCTTCGTCGTCGAGCAAACAAGATACGTTGTTGTGATCTAAGGACAGGTAAGAACTTTGTTGCGCCCATGCTGAGAAAGCAAGAAAGGAAGATAAAATAGCGGGTAGAATTTTCATGACATACGTTTAAAGGGGTACTTTAAATTAAACGCAGGTCAAATTGTGGAGGGGTAGTGTAGCGCAATTAACGAGTTATTAAATCTTAATATCCATCAAAGGCAATTGAAGCTTTTGTGGCAACCACCTCCGCACCCTTCGATACGTCCTTCGGACTACTCAGGGTGCTGTTAATAAAATAACTTTGGAATCCACCTCCGCCGTACTTCGGTGGTATATCTTGTATGTTTCGGTTTCGGCTCCGTATTGATCGGCTATGCTAACTGTATTTCAAATGAGCGACTGTTTTACTACAAAGTCATGCCAATACTTAAATGTACAGCATAACCGCCGGGGTTAATTTTTGGGCCATTGTTAAGTTTTACATTATCCATACTCCATTTTGTGGTAGTTAGCGGTAAATAGTATGCTGCTCGTGCTCCTAAAATAAGCTGTGTTGTAGATTTCTTAAAAGAAATGTAATAATTGATGTGGGTAGTTCCATTTAAGTTGTAGTTAAATGTGTTCATTTCATGTTGATTGGCAGTTCCTGATAAATAGGAAGCCACGGAATTATCGTTTGTTAGATTTTCAAACACTTTTACTCGGGAATTATTAAAAATAAGTCCGACTGTTGAAAACATTTTTAATTTTTTACGATCCATGTATCGGTACCCAAATAATGAGAAGCCATAACTTATATTTCTCATATTGGATGTTAATGAATCATTTTTTGACTGTAAATTGTAATAGAATAGTTCTTGCTCTGTAACGATATCCTTTTTACTGAATTGCACATAAGAGAATCCGGCCGAATAACTGGTGGTTTTTAGCATTGGAAATCCTGCGGCGACAATGAGGTCATTGAGCGGTTGAATGTAGGGTGAATGCGCCCCAATGTTCCAATAAATCTCGCTTCCGGATTCTTTTGGCACATCAGTTTGAGCTAGAACATTAAAGCCTGCAATCAATGAAAAGTAGATTAATATTTTTTTCATTTTTTATGTATTAGATGGTTATACAACCAAATATAGAGATTATTCTCCAAAAATCTTTGAAGCAAAACCTCCCAAGGCTATGCCTGTTGATACTGCTGTTAGTGGACCCGCTGCACTTCCAACTCCTGCCCCGACAACAAAACCAATCAAATCTGCCCATTTTATTTTATATAAATTCCCAGTGGCATTTAGATCAAAGGCAATTTGATGGTAAGGATCATCACTATTGTTCAAAGCAAAATCCCAAAAATAGTTTGAATAAAGTCCAACATTTGCTGCGCCAAGAACAGATATTTTATCATTTTGTGTAAGGAATGGATTTAGATTATGTTTATTTATGAATGAGTTTAATCTGAACGAAACATCAATTGAATTTTCAAAATTTTTGATAATGAATAATATGGTATCAACTAATTCATAGATTGTAGGTGAAATTATTCCTTGACTTTGTAAATCTTTCAGAAATAAGTTCAGCGAAGATTTAATGTTCACACCATATGAATTTGCATCTGAAACGAAATAAAATTCGCGCCCGGAAGATTGACTGTATTTAACTCCTTTGTTGTTTCAGTAGTCATAAATTGCCAAATTTGTTCATGGGTTCCGATCAAATCGGGAAATGTTTCGCCATAAAGAGTTAGCAGATTGTTATGGATAGCACCAAAACTCTGAGTGTAATTCAAGATATTTGATGTGGAAGTGGGTTGTTGCATCGTATCAGAACAATGACAAGCTACACAAGTTACAGATGGCAAAAGATTATTCATATTATCACTAAATTTTGATTCGGCGCTAAATTAATGAATGAGGTCAAAGAAATATTTCATTGTAAAATGGCTGAACGATACTGAATCAAGTTAATATCAAATGTTTACTGAAGTTTGGCTCGACAATGCCATTAATAAAATAGTATATATACCAAAATCTTTAGTACATGTACTAAAAATGAAAAACGAGATTAGTGCTGCAAAGTACTCCAAGAAACGAAGCTATTCATCACCTCCGCCAAGCTTCGGCGGTAAATCTTGGATGTTTCGGTTACAGCAATTCATCCGATTTTATTTTATCACCCTAAACCTTGCGCTCAATTTCAAAAAGGGTTTTTCGAAAAATTCATAACTCAGGATGGGAACAAGGATAGATAAAAACAGTACAATCCCCATGAAAATCCAAAGATTAGTTATACCAAATTTTAGCAAGATTTTTTTAATTACAACGAGCAGAAGGACATTTCCAAACATATAAATGCCATAAGAGACCTTACCAAGGTAATGGACGAAGCTTGTTGGCTTTAACACGTGTTTAAACGACGGATTAAATAAAAAATCAAGCAGAAGTATGGCTGTTAGCGCCACGTAGATATATTTTTTAAATCCAACCATTATCAAAGTATCCCATTGGGTTATGGGTTCCAAGCACAATACGCTGATTAACAAACCGAAAATCAGGTAGCGCTGCATGCGGGGTAAATGGATCTGAATGGGAGAAATGGAATGGTAATAGCCCCCGATGGCACCTATAACCAAAACATCCATTCGGCTCAAGGTATGGGTAAAAACATAGTACCATCCGTGGTCGAAATTAGACCAAGCATACATTCTAAAACCTATGCTAAAAATTATAATTCCCATGAAAACGGACATTAAACGTTTGGTGGGAACCCAAGCAATGATGAAAGGCCAAACCAAATAAAAATGCTCCTCAATACAAATAGACCATAAATGGGCAAAGGGGTACAGCCATTTTTCGGTAAAAATTACATCGAAGTTTCCAATGAAAAGTAGATTCCAAGTGTAATTTGGTGAGGGTTCTTGCAGCCACGAAACCAAGACAGGACCGATCGCGATGATTAAAAAATACAAGGGCCAAATTCGCAAGGAACGCCGTACCATAAATTTCCAAATGGAAATCTTGCCGATTGCTTTCTTTTCTTCTAATAATAAATACGTGATTAAAAATCCACTGATCAAGAAAAACACATCGACACCATGGCCTAAGTTCCGAATGAATTGGTCTATCCAAGTTCCCGAGTAGGAAAGTGTTTTAAATGTGCTATTACTCAATAAACCCACCTGTCCGAACCAACCCACCCATGCTTCATAGGCATGAAGGAAAATAATCATCAGGGCAGCAACAAACCGGATGAGGTCAAGGTTGACAATTCTAGAAACTTGTGGATTTTTCATAACGTTTTAGCAATGACGACCCTGGATTGATAAACTTGATTCCCAGCCCTTGCCCTAATAAAATATACAGCACTTTCCAATTCTATCAAATTCAATGGGCACCCATTTTTCAGAAGTACATTTTTATCTTGTTTTACGATTCTACCATTGAGATCAAGGACATCAATGTCAAATAAGTCATCAGAATTTAACCAAATTTCAAAGAGGCCATCGTTTGGATTGGGGAAAACGGACAAATTTAGTTCTGAGAATGAGATTGGAGTAACTGTGTGTGCGTAATGATGGGAAATGGTATCATTGCAAGCCACCGTAGTAGATGTTACATCATACATACCAGGAATGGTATATTGATGTTCGATGTATTGAATTTCATTTGCGTACAAGGTATCAATATCACCATCTCCCCAAGAAATGGTAGTATATTCAAAATAGGAAGCATTGTTTGTTGCTGTTAAAACAGATCCGCTTGCGTTCAAAACCAGAGAATCTTTAGGGTGCTCAAAATAGCCTAAACAATTGGTGCGCATGAGCCAGCCGTCTTGGGTGTTGTTTGGAGAATCAGGAAAAACGAATCCGGATATTAAGAGGTCACCGTTTTCTAATTCCTTGATATCTGTGAGATAATTGTCATTATTCCTAAGTTTTAATATCCTTGTCCAAAGACTATCACCATTTTGATTCATTTTAAAAATCCTTGCGATAGGGTAATCTACAGGAGAATCATTCTCATAAGTAGTGCCCCCCATTACTATTGACCCATCCGATAGCTCAATGGAGTGCGATAAATCACTTTGAGCATGGGGAGTGACCAAGCGAAATAGTGATTTTTCCCAAATCAACTCCCCAACGCTATTTAATCGCATTATAAAAGATTCGTATTTGTTGGAAGCATACTCTCTACAACCGCTTACATGTATTTCATTATTCGAAATGGAAATTGCATTGCCACCATCGTAATAAGGTCCACCGAAGGTTTTTTCCCAAACAATATTTCCATCGTGGTCAACACAAATTAACCATAGATCAATCTCATTAAATAAATGATCTTTATTACCAGCTGAAATTAAAAAGTTATCGAGATGAGGCACAATTTTAATCGCTCCGTCATAAGTAGAATAATTAAAAGTTTTTTCCCAGAGTATATTTCCGTTTTGATCTATTTTTACCAACAAACCATCTCGATTCCCAAGGGTCGTTATTTTACTTCCAGTAATTAAAAAATTACCATCATTCGTGGGCAAAATACATTCGAATTCTGACCAATACAATTGCTCAAAATATACAGAGTCGAGGAGTATATTTCCATCTAACGTGAACTTCAAAAAATTGGAATATGCCTTATTGTTCTTATAATATGCTCCACATGAAAAAAGCATATTATTAATGATGTGAATATTATTAGCGATTCCACCATAAATATCAATGGTATCTCTGCCGTATCTAAAACTTCGAATTGTGTCACCATTTTGATTATTGATAAAAGTGTAAGTGTTAGACCGTTTACCATTTGCATCACGTAAAAATCCGGTAAGTATTGACGTATCTTGATTTAAAATAAAGAGGTCTTCATTTGCATTAATTGAATTTTCAATATCAATGGTTTTATTATAATAATTTGACTGTGCTTGTGAAAAAGCACTAACCCAGATATAGAGCAGTAATATACAATTTTTAAGCATTTATTTTGAAACTATTATTCGTTCGGTCAATCTAATCTCAGTTTCATCAATAAGGGTTTTAATCTTCAAAAGGTAAATCCCATGATCCAAATCAGACAAATCAATAGTTACTGAGCTGGTTGCTGATTGACTTTCGTAGAGTAATCGTCCCTCCAAATTGAAAACCAAAATTGAATTAATTACTGCTGTACTTTCGGAGATAATTAAATCAAATACCCCTGTAGAAGGATTGGGATAAACACTCATAGAAACGGATTCTTCCGGCAAAGGAACCCATTTCTCTTGTTGAATTGGCTGCGTAATTATTTTTGTCCCATCGAAATCGTAGGCATCAACATAGGGATGATTTTTATTTATAAAGTGTATAATGGAGGAAGCATAACCGGACATGGAATTTCGTTGATCAACTGTGTTTTTTATTTCCTGAAGTTCAGAGGGTGTCAGGCTAAAAAAACCACCGGCACTGTTTGAAATCGGTAATAGCAATGAATAAAAATCATAAAATGCCTGAAGTTCATTTGCTTCCTCGAGCTTACTTGCTTGAATGGTTG
>JBJOJZ010000114.1:0-16937 GCA_046046325.1 Bacteroidota bacterium | reverse complement strand
GCGGGAGATCACGTGGAATATCACCAGAACATGTCCAAAGAAATGTACGGACATTGCGACAGTTTAATTTTTGAATTAAAAAACCGTTGCTGGGGAGGGTTCAATGAGTCCGTGACCACCAACGCCATTACCCTTTTCAGTACCAGCAGTTTGTGCTCTACGGGAAACGTACCCAATCCTGAAATGCCCGAAATCATTAAACCCGAAGACGAGGAGAAAGCGCATGCAGGTTCAACTTTATTGGCGTTGGATTTTGACAACAACCAAGTCCTCGACTTGCTGATTGGCGACGTTGCCTACGGAAATTTAAATAAGCTCGTCAATGGAGGCACCAATCCCAATACGAATTCCGCGATGGTCTCTGTTGACCCAGCCTTTCCCTCCAATTCGGTTCCTTTAAATCTTCAGCTCTTTCCCGGTGCATACTATTTGGATGTGGATTTCGATGGAAAAAAAGACCTTCTTTGTGCACCGAATGCCAAGGGTACTTCCGAAAACGAACGCAGCGTTTGGAAATACAAAAACCAAGGCACCAATGCCCTCCCCAATTTTGTCTTTGAAACCAGTGCGTTTTTGCAGCAAGATATGATAGAACATGGCATCGGAAGTATTCCCGTTTTAGCAGATGTCACCAATGACAGTTTGCCGGACTTATTCGTGGCTAATTATTTCGCTTACAAACCGACGCTACTCCAGGAAACCCGCATAGCTTACTACAAGAATACCGGAACTGCACAACAGCCCGTTTTTACCTTTGTCGACGACGACTTTTTGAACCTCAGCCAAAGCGTAAGCGGTTTACGCGCCATTCCTACCTTTGGAGATCTTAACGGCGATGGCCGACCGGATATGCTTTTGGGATTAGAAGATGGCACGATTCAATATTTTCAGAACAATTCCGTGAACAGTTCGCCGAGTTTTACAGCTCCCGTATCCAATTTTGCTTCCATCGATGTTGGACAGATGGCCGCTCCGCAGTTGTTTGATTTGGATTCTGACGGAATACTGGACTTGGTAGTGGGCGAGAAAACCGGAACCTTGCAATATTTCCAAAACCAAGGAAGCGTAAACGCTCCAAATTTTGTGTTGTTGACCCCGCAATTGGGAGGAATCGACATTCAAACCGCAACCCCGGACGGTTTTCCCATTCCTCATTTTTTCCGGTGGAACGATACGACGTACCTTCTCGTTGGGGGATATGACGGGCAGCTTCGATTCTACGACAGCATTGACAACCATCTTGCGGACACCTTTCATCTGAAGGTATTTCCTTTTCTCGGATTGGATGTAGGTACGTTTTCGGCCGTAAGTGTGGTTGATGTTGACCATGACGGCAAATTGGACCTATACCTAGGACAAGACCTCGGAGGTGTTTTTCGCTTAGAGCACCAAGCGGGAGCGAACCTATCTTTGACAGAACCCCAAGAACAGCATCTTTTAGTGTATCCTAATCCGGCTCGTAAAGCCCTCAACTTGCGAGGGGCGGCGGAATTGGGGAGCCTTAAAGTGTACAGTTTAGAGGGAAAACTTGTACTTGAACATCCCGGTAAGGCTTCGGAAATAGTCCTTGATATTGAACACTTGCAGCAAGGCTTGTATACCTTGATTCTCGAAAGCGGATTCAAGGCCAGGTTTGTAAAGGAATAGGTTATTGTCAACTTTTTTGTAACACTCCAATCATTCATATAATGGCGTTGAATTTAAGCTTTCATTTATTTCTAAGCATCTTGGCCCTGCTGAAATCCTGTAATGAACCAACCGCCTTTGACAACGAAAATTCCCTTCAACGTTTAAAAGGTGACATCGTCAACGAATTGGGCAAGAACATCATGGTAGTTTATCAAGACAGGAAGAATCAATTTTGGTTTGGAAGTTGGGAAACCGGCGTATATCGCTATGATGGAAATAAACTGGTGAATTACACAACCAAACACGGTTTACTTAACAACAGAATTGATGAAATTAAAGAGGATGAATTGGGCAACATCTATTTTTCAAGTGCCAACGCGACATCTTCAATATCAAAATTTAACGGAAGCTATTTCACCACGGTAAGGGCAGTTCCAAGCAATGATTGGAAACTATTGCCTACAGACATATGGTTTGAACATTCGTACGGTAATACCGGAAAAGTATATCGTTATGATGGAGCTACTTTACATGAACTGCAATTCCCTAAACCACCGAATTTATCCAATCCATTCGATGTTTACAGCATATACGAGGACAACAAAGGATGCATGTGGTTTGGTACCAATCCGGTAGGAGTCTGCAGATTCGATGGCGCCTCGTTTGAATGGATTACGGAGGAAGATGTGACCGAATTTCGAAATGAGGGGGCGAACGGAGTGCGTTCCATTATACAAGACAAAAACGGTGACTTTTGGTTTAACACCGAATTTCGTTACACGGTGTATGATAGCGCCACGATGCAAAGCAACAATTGGTACACTCGACACGAAAGCATCGGTGGCTTGGATGGGAAAAAGAACAGTCATTTGGACGAGTACCTTTCATCGGTAAAAGACAATGAAGGTAATTTGTGGTTTGTAACGTATATGGATGGAGTTTGGATGTATGACGGAACTAAGATTACCCATTATGCAATTCTCGATGATTTAAAAGAAATCAAGTTGTTCAGTATTTACAAGGACACGTATGGACAATTATGGATTGGTACTCCGGAAAATGGAGCTTGGAAATTTAATGGACAAAGGTTTGAGAAATTTAGGCGATAATCGATGATAAAAACGATCACGAACCGCGATTTGGCAACGTTGATTTTTCACTGGTCAAATAACTGATGGTTCTGAAGTTTGGTCGCCTATAACCGTATTTCGGGCAGGGATATTCTGATACCCTTACTTCACCGTGATCTGGAACATTTCCTGTCCTTCCAACACTCCTTTTAGCACATCGCCAATGGCAACGGGTCCTACGCCGGCTGGGGTTCCGGTGAAAATCAAATCTCCCGTTTTCAGGGTAATGAATTGGGAAACATACCCCAATATTTGGTCGATGGAAAAGATCATTTCACTTCCCGTGGCTTGTTGCTTCAAAATTTCGTTTTGGTAGAATGAAAATTGCGCCTTAGCAAGGGGGAATTCTTGCACGGGTAACCAGCGGTCTGATACCACAGCACTGTTGTCAAATGCCTTGGCCATCTCCCAAGGGAGTCCTTTTTCCTTACAACGGCTTTGTAGGTCACGGGCAGTAAAGTCAATTCCTAAACTGATTTGGCTGTAGTAATTTGCAGCATAAGCGGGATCTATGTGCTTTCCCATTTTATCAATTTTCACCACCAACTCACATTCGTAGTGCATGTCTTGGGTAAAGGAAGGAAGGTAAAAATCAGACTCTCGCAACAAAGCGGTATCAGGTTTCATGAAGAACACCGGAGCCGTAGGGAGTTCCGCTTTCATTTCGGCAGCATGATCCGCATAGTTTCTTCCGATGCAAATGATTTTCATGGCTTCTTAAATTTCGTCGAAAGTTGCTGCAGTTTATCCTGAAAACCGGCGGCTTTGTTTTCTTCTTTCAAGGTTTTCAAACGGGCTACCTCCGCCCTCAAGCAATCCTTGGTTTGAAACGGAAAGTCCGCGTCTAGCATCCATCCGTAATAACCAGGCTCAAGTTGCATCACGTCTTCTACGGTGCGTCCTTTATGCTTTCCAAAATTGTACATAATAGCTCCGCGTTCATTTTTGGCCAAGCGTCCGGCGAAATCAACAGCACCCATTGGACTGTTGCTCGAAAAGGCAGCCAAAGCAGGAATCTCTTGACTTAATTGTTCGTAGCGGTTCAACTGCGCAAGGAACACGTCAAGGGTCACCTCCGTGTCGTACAGCGCGTCATGAGCGTTTTCCATGATTTGTCCACAATAGAACTGGTAGGCAGCAGCTAAGGTCCGTTGTTCCATTTTGTGAAAAATGTTCTGAACGTCGACAAAATTTCTGCCTTCCATGGGAAAAGGATGTCCAACCCGGTAAAATTCTTCCACCATGAAGGGGATGTCGAATTTATTGGAATTGTACCCCGCTAAGTCCGAATCACCGACAAAGTCAATGAGCTCTTGGGCTACTTCTTCAAGTTTTGGTGCATCTTTAACTTTTTCGTCGGTGATGCCATGAATCTCCGCAATGTTTGGAGGAATGGAAATACCTGGATTGATCAAACAGGATTTCTTTTCACGCTGACCATTTGGATGCAATTTTACAAAAGCGATTTGTACAATTCGGTCTTTGGTAATTTGGGTCCCGGTGGTTTCAAGGTCAAAAAAACACAAAGGACGAACTAGCGATAATGCCATCCGATTTATTTAAGGATAATGAACTCGGTTCTTCTGTTTTGTAAATGATCGGCTTCCTTGCATGGAACACCGTCACCGCATGGCTTCAATAGTTCGGATTCTCCATACCCTTTAGCCGTTATTCGCTCGGGATTCACTACATTTTTTTGGATGTATTCTTTAGCGGTTTTGGCACGCATGTCGCTCAACCACTGGTTGTAAATGGAAGGGCCACGGCTGTCAGTATGTGAACGAATTTCAATGGCCAGGGTTGGGTTGTCGTTCATTACCTTAATTACTTCCTTCAATTTATTTTTAGAAAAATCGGTAAGATTGTATCGGTCAAACTGATAGTTTACCAGGTATGGACCTCCGATAAATCCTTTTTTTGTAGCTTCCAGTTGGAAATTAACAGTTACCACAGAATCCGTTAAAAGATCCGTATCCACGGTGGCAGAAGCGGCCAAATATCCACCAGCGGTAACATTTACGGTTCCTTTAACATGATCTTCGTATTGGTACTTGTCAATGAGGTTCGATACATACATTCCATCATTTCCAGAAACAGCAGAAGCGGTTTTTCCGTCCATGGTTAAAGCAATCGTTGCACCCGCAATAGGGGCCTTGGTGGTAACATCTACAATAACACCTTTTATTTCATAGGTTGGGAATGGAATAATAACTTTGTCTTCGTCGATGATTAACATTTTCTTTTCAATCATCTCGAACTCATTGTCGCAACCGGTTTTAAACTTATCGGTAAACGCTTTTTTAGTTTCTGGTCCGTAGTAATAAGCAATTTCATATTCCTTACACTTCTCAAGTGCTGCAACAAATACCCCATCGCGCATTCTTGAGGTTAATACCGTTTCCATCGTATTTGCACAGTTGGTACATTTGAGGGTCATGTACGAATTTTCAGGAATTGGATTACCTTTGGTATTGACAATTCTACCGTTCAATACAGCGGTTCCAGCAGGAGTTTCTTCAACACTTATGGCATATACATCGTAACCTCCTTGTCCTCCTATGCGGTTGGAGCTTACAAAAGCCATTTTCCCGTTCGCGGTCATGCTGTAAGAAATTTCATCCGAGAAGGAGTTGATTTTCGCACCAACATTTACCGGTTTTGACCACATGCCGTTTTCGTCACGCGTAGCTTTGAAAATGTCGAATCCTCCCATGCTTTCTTTGGAGTTTGAAGCAAAATAGAGGGTCTTACCGTCCAATGAAATGAACGGAGCCATTTCGTCTTCTTCAGAATTAAGCATGGCCAAGTTCTTTGCTGGCCCCCAATTCTCTCCGGTTTTTTCCACCATAAATAAGTCCCAACCTCCTTTACCGCTTAATGCATTGGAAACAAAATACGCCGTATTTCCATCGGAACTCACATTGAATTGAAGGTTATATGGCGCAGCTTTTTCCTTTTTGTTGTCGATGTTGATAGCAACTTCTTTCTCCTTGGAAAATGAACCATTGCTCAATTCACTAACGTAAATTTTGGGGTCGTTCCAAGAGGAATAATGTACTTTTCGTTCGTTCGTGCTGATAGAGCTGAGAAGTTCATCTATTTTGGGCTCATTCATGGGAAATAAACTTGCTTCGCTCCAACCTTCCTTCTTCTTGGAAAATTGGTAAATATCTGCGGGAAGCACATTGAACATGGGTTCTACATAGGCTAACGTGGAATTGTTTTCTCTGGCACGCGCAGAGGAAATAAGCAACGACTTTCCATCTGCTGAAATAAAGGCATTTTGATCATTATAAACCGTGTTAATTGGAGGATAAAAAACAGTGCTCTCTGGTTTTGCCATTCCGCCGAGTTTTTTTGCTGCCGCAATTTGTTCAACTCGAACTTTTGCATTGGGAATTAACGTAGAGTTTTTTTGTGTTTCTTCTAGGAATTTATTGTAATTCAATAAGGCCTTGTCTAAATTTCCCAATCGATGATGGCATACTCCCATATGATAAAAAACGTCAATGGGAGCTGCAGTTTCGCGTGGATTGTAGATGTCGTAATTAATCTGAGTTTTGGCAGAACCTAATTCTAAATGCTTCAATGCGGTTTCCGGATCTCGGTTTAAACCTAATAATATGAAACCTTTTCGGTAATTATAATTTCCGTTTTTAGGGTCTAACTTGAGCAGTTTGTCCGTAACGATATCTGCAAAATGAAAAAAGTTCTCTTGTAGGAATCTGGAACATTCTGTAACAAGTTGAGCTTCGTTGGCATTGGAGACCATGCTTTTAACTTCGCTTTCAGTCATTTGACCAATAACGGCCGTTGAAACAAATATCAATAGTAGGCTTACAAATTTCATGATAATAATTTGTGCTTAAGTTAATTATATTTTTCGAGAACTATCAAATTGCTCTAAATAATCCGCTACACGTCGTACAAATTGTCCCCCCAAGGCACCATCCACCACGCGGTGATCGTACGAATGGGAAAGAAACATTTTCTGCCGAATGGCAATCATGTCGCCTTCCGGGGTTTCAATGACGGCTGGAACTTTACGAATAGCTCCCAACGCCAATATCGCCACTTGCGGTTGATTAATGATGGGAGTTCCCATAACATTACCGAATGTACCAACGTTGGTTATGGTGTAGGTGCCTCCCTGAATATCTTCTGGTTTTAATTTATTATTTCGAGCGTTGTTGGCCAATTCATTCACAGATTTCGTCAAGCCAACCAGGTTCAAACGGTCTGCATTTTTTATAACAGGCACAATCAAATTTCCAGAAGGCAAGGCGGTTGCCATACCAATGTTGATGTCTTTTTTCTTGATGATGGTCGTGCCGTTGACGGAAACATTGATCATGGGAAAATCCTGAATTGCACGAACTACCGCTTCAATGAATATTGGAGTAAAGGTAATGTTCTCGCCGGTTTTCTCTTGGAATTCCTTTTTTACCCGATTTCTCCAATTTACAAGATTGGTCACATCAGCCTCCACAAAGGATGTAACGTGTGGAGAAACTTGTTTTGACATGACCATATGGTCTGCAATCAATTTTCGCATGCGGTCCATTTCGATGATCTCATCTCCGGCCGATGGTTGTACCGCTGGCCGTGGTGTTGAGACGACTTCTGCCACGTTTGAAGCGACAGAGGCCACGGCTGGAATCGGAGTTGTAGTGGGTTTTTGTCCTCGGTTTTCCAAATACGCCAGCAAGTCCTTTTTGGTAACCCTGCCCTCGGACCCTGTTCCTGAAATGCCATCTAATTCACGTTGATCCAGTCCCTCTTGCTGCGCAATGCTCCTAACGAGCGGCGAATAAAAACGATTGGATTGGTTCGTATTATGGGAAGGAGTAAGAGACGCTGAATGATTGGAATGCGTTACCGCAACATGATCCTGTGAAGGGCTAGCAACCTTTTCCACAGGGGCTTTGACTTCGGTGTTCACTGAAGCTCCGTCAGTGGACAAGATGGCAATAACATCGCCTACTTTTGCAACCTCATCTTTTTGAAACAGTTGTTTAATGAGCACTCCAGCAGCTTCGGAAGGAAGTTCGTTATCCACTTTATCGGTGGCAACCTCGACCAATGGTTCGTCCAAGGCAACCGTATCTCCGATATTCTTGAGCCAATTCGTAATCGTTGCCTCCGTTACACTTTCTCCCATTTTGGGTAAGCGGATTTCAATTTCTGCCATAGCGCTGTTTTTTTCAGGGGCAAAGGTAGTAAAAATGTCGAATTTTTCCGCCTGTTTTATGATCGGTCTAGGTTAAATAGCGATGACAATATTAATTTGATGTCATGAGAAATGGAATAATCTCGTGCATAAATAAGGTTGAGTTTATCCTTGAGTTCGTCCGAGGGAATAAATTGTTTTACGCTGGGCGGCAACACTCCCGTTTTAATTTTGGGTAGTAAGGGGTCAGAATATTGGGAAGAACTTGGATAAAATCCAACCCATGTTTTTTGGGAAGTTAGCACTTGGAAAAGGTTGCGAAATAGTCCTTTTTTGCTTCGGTAAAACCAAATAATTGCCCAGGAAATTAGGATTAAAAGCAAGCATGTTATAATATCCAAGAACCGTTTGGATCTTAAGTTTTCAGGCCGGCTTAAATTATTGATGTTGATTTTGTAAAATTCACCGGGTTTTTCGATGGAGTTACTACCTATGATAAAATCAGTTTCCGGTTGAGCAATTTTAAAATCCACATCCGAGCGCACAAGCGAAGTCATCCAATGAATGATGGTTCGAGCACTTAGGTCTTTGGCGCTAAAAATAATCTCGTCGTAATTGGTGAAATCCCCTTCTTCAATCATGGAATTTCCGTGCGATTTACTTTCCAAATAGGGCGCTTTGAGATGTGCCCCATGGATGTACTCAACCTCGTTCCATTGCTGTAAAATCATGGTCTTGATGCGTAGGAATTCTTCCTTATCTGCCACGATTAAGAACCTTGTTTTTCCCCGTGGATTCCACCCGTTGGATTCTCGCAACAACCAAAATCGTAACAAGCGATCTGCTAGGATCCATAGCATAAACCAAAGCGAACCAAATACGATGTAAAGCCGAGAAAATTGAAGCGTCTTTGGCAAAAGCGCATAAATTACTAAAATTAGAAAGGTGGCAAAAAAAGTAGATTTAAACACTTTTACCGGTCTAAACGGAGGGTCGTAGGTACCACCTAACAAATTACTCGAGGTCCAAATTATCCAATACAAAGGAATCATCCAGTAGTATGCAGATTTCGGGAACGCAATATCGTTCATTTGCCATGGGTATATTAAAGCGTACAACCCAGCCAAGGAAATCGCGCTACTGGTTAGGGTAGGCAACACGAATAGTGCAAATCGCCGCACCAGCGCTGCACTAGCTCGAACAACAATACCCGAGTAAATGAGGAAAGAGAAAAAGAAGGCATGGTTGTTTGAAAAGTGTTTCCTTGCAAAAATGATCATGGCCTTGTAAAACACTAAAACGTAATTAACCGAACTTTTTTTGGTGCTTTCTCCCTTGTAATGAATGATGGTCGTTTCCGAAAGATAACGGTTTTTAAAACCCGCTTTTTGTATCCGGTAGGATAAGTCTATGTCTTCACCATACATGAAAAAGGTTTCATCTAACAATCCAATTTGTGCTAAGACAGATTTACGCAACCCCATGTAGGCTCCACTCAAGACGTCAACATCATGGTTTTCATTAGGACTTAAATAGCTCACGTGGTATTTACCGAAGCGACGAGATTTAGGAAACAAGGCCGCTAATCCGAAAACTTTGTAAAAAGCAACCCAGGGGGTAGGTAACCCGCGCTTGGATTCGGGTAAAAATTTACCCTTGCCATCCACCATTCTCACCCCGATTCCTCCAATCTTGGCATCACTTTGGAAAGCAGCTACTGTTTTTTCGAAACTGGACTCTTCCACCACAGTATCTGGATTTAACAACACCACGAATTCCCCCTTCGAGATTTCAATGCCTTGATTGTTGGCTTTGGAAAAACCAAGGTTTTCCTCATTGGCAATTAAAAGAACTTGCGGAAACTTTTGTCGAACCATAGCCACCGAATTATCGCTGCTACGGTTATCCACGACAATAACTTCGAATGTTTCAATACCCTTCGATTGAAAAACCGAGTTGAGGCACTGCTCCAAAAAGTACGCTACATTGTAGTTGACAATGATAATGGAGAGCGCTATGTGTTTTTCAGTGTTCAAACCTTAACAGCAATGCAAGAAATCTCAATCATTGCATCCATGGGGAGGCGACTTACTTGGACTGTTTCTCTTGCAGGAGGGTTATCTTCAAAAAAGGTAGCGTAAACGGCATTCATTCTTTGAAAATCATTGAAATCCGATAGAAAAATGCTGCATTTAACTACTTCGTTTAGGCTAAAGCCTGCGGAATTAAGTAAGTTAGATATATTTGTTAGTACTTGCGCCGTCGCTTGTTCAATGGATTCTGTGATTAATTTTCCACTGACGGGATCCAACGGAATGTGGCCGCTAACAAAAAGTTGGTTGCCTGCTTGAATGGCGGGAGAATAAGGTCCTATCGGGGCAGGAGCGTTGGGATTACGAACGGCTTTTTTCATGGAGGTTGGTATTTCAGGGTTTGAATACTATAACTTTGTAAAATTAAGACTTTTGTTCGTTGTGCGAATCCTGATCATTGACTTTTACGATTCATTTGTGTACAATTTAGTTCATTACTTTCAGTCTTTGGGCATCGAAGTTAAGGTGCTTTGTGATCAAGATGTTCCTTTAGGTTCACTAGAGTTTTTGCAAGAGTATGCCGGTGTCGTTTTGTCGCCCGGACCGGGTTTACCCTCTGAAACGCATTCCATGATGCAGGTAATTGCCTATTGCGAGTCTTCTATTCCTGTTTTTGGAGTTTGTTTGGGAATGCAAGGTATTGGAGCGTATTTAGGTGGGACGCTCTCCAATTTAAATTCGGTGCGTCATGGTATTTCTCTTGATGTGTATCGGCACCGAGAAGGAGCCTTACTTAATGGTATAACATTTCCGATGGAAGTAGGGCTGTACCATAGTTGGTCCATCGTTGATTTACCCGAGCAATATCTTGTTGCTAAAGATGCACATGGAGTAACCATGGCGATTGAAAGCGATTCACATCTGTTGTACGGCGTGCAATTCCATCCCGAATCCATCATGACTTCTCAAGGAAAAAAAATCATTCAAAATATGGTTGACATTTTTTTTAATACATTTACGAAAAGAATCCTATGAAACAAATTACCCTACTTTGCATCGCTCTTGCCTTGAGCACTTTGTCCTTGGCACAAAATAAAAAAACAAAAACCTATCACGGAGTAGAGTTTTTCACGGAAACTACCATCAATGAGACACCGGTCGTCATCAATGGAGCCGGCGTAAGGACCAAATACTTTATGAATATGTACGTTGGGGCCCTTTATCTCAAGAAAAAATCCAAAGAGGCATCCTCCATCATCAATGCGGATGAAGAAATGGGGATTCACATTCGCTTGGTTTCAAGCATGGTAACACGGGAGCGTTTTAAGGAATCCGTAACCGAAGGGTTTAAAAATGCCAGCTCCGGTAAAGCCACAGCGGATGAGCAGAAGAAGTTCATGGCTTGTTTAAGTGAGGAGTTCAAAGATCAAGACAAAATCTACCTTGATTACGTTCCGAAAGTTGGTACTAAAATTTACAAGAACAGCGAGCTCAAAGGTACTATTCCGGGATTAGAGTTCAAAAAGGCGCTGTTTGCCATTTGGCTAGGTTCAAACCCTGCGCAAGAAAGTCTGAAAAATGACATGCTAGGAAAAGAATAGGGTAGAATGAACCATTCATGTTGGAATTTGTTGCTTCAATAAATTTCGTTCATGCGCCATTTGTTTACCGTTTTATTTTCGACCCTTGTTCTTCTAAGTTTCGCACAAAAAGGTGTGGTCCGTGGTTTCACGGTCAACGCTACCAACAATCAACCCTTATCGGGGGTGAAGGTGTTCATCGTTGAACTCTCCAAAGGAACGTTTTCTGATTCCTTAGGAGGATTCGAATTCAACAACCTTCCTCCTGGTGTCTATACCTTTAGAGCATCGTCGATTGGTTATAACACCGCGTTTCAAAACGAAATTACCGTAACCAACGCACGTACTGTCAATCTCGTGTTGTCATTGGAAGAGGTTTTTACGGGTAAGGATGCTGATGAGGTGGTTGTAAAAGGTCCAAAATTCGTTCGGAATATCGAATCTCCTGTGTCCTTAAAATCCTTAAACTCCACGGAAATTGAACGTCTTCCTGGTGCAAACCGCGATGTAAGTAAAGTGATTGCTGCACTTCCTGGGGTTGCTTCAAGGGCGACGTTTCGAAACGATATTATTATTCGTGGTGGCTCTCCTGGTGAAAACAAATTCTATTTAGATGGAATAGAAGTACCGAACATTAATCACTTTGCAACACAGGGTTCAAGCGGTGGACCTGTTGGGTTGTTAAACGTAAACTTCATCAATGAGGTAGATTTTTATTCGGGGGCGTTTCCTGCAAATAGAGCGAATGGACTGAGTAGCGTTCTTGCTTTCAAGCAAAAAGACGGAAACGAGGACGGACTCATTACCAATTTCGCCTTAGGCTCAAGCGATGCCGCTCTCACCTTCGACGGTCCATTGGGGAAAAAGGCTAATTTCATTTTTTCCGCTAGAAGGTCCTACTTGCAATTCCTTTTTGCAGCGCTTAAATTGCCCATTTTACCTACATACAACGACTTTCAGTACAAAGTCAACGTAAACCTCAACGCCAAAAACCGCATTTCGTTCATTGGTTTGGGAGCCATCGATCAATTCGCGTTGAACACAAAGGTGAACGAAGGAAATACGGATACTGCACAGGTAGAATACAACAATTTTCTCCTTGGTAATATTCCTATGCAAAGTCAATGGAATTATACGGTTGGAGTCAATTACCAGCACTTTAGCGAGCAATCTATACAAACGGTTGTGGTATCGCGAAACATGCTCAACAATAAAGCTTACCGTTACAAAGATCTTATTGAAACGCCTGAAAATCTCCTTCAAAATTATGCATCGTTTGAGGCGGAAAATAAATTGCGCATGGAGCATACCTATCGAAAAAACGGTTTCCGATGGAACGTTGGTGCAGGATATGAATACGCACGTTATCGAAATGAATCGTTCCTGAACATCACCGTTCAAGGTCAGCCATTCACCGTCGATTATGCCTCCGACTTATTCCTAAGTAAATATGCTGTATTCTCACAAGTCAGTCAATCCTTTTTCAAAGAACAATTGAACCTTTCTTTTGGATTGAGAATGGACGGTTCTAACTACACAAAAGAAATGTCCAATCCGTTGAATCAACTTTCCCCTTCGCTTTCGGTGAATTACCGAATCAATGATTTTCTGGCCATCAACGCCAATGTCGCGCGGTACCACCAGCTTCCAGCATACACCGTACTTGGTTATCGAAACAATGCTGGATCTTTGGTGAATAAGGACAATGGTTTAAAGTACATCCGTGCAGATCATTTTGTAATAGGTACCGAATATCGCACCAAGCAGAGTTCTCGATTTACCCTTGAGGGTTTTTATAAAAATTATTCTCGTTACCCGTTCAGTTTGAAGGATTCTATTTCGTTGGCGAATATTGGTTCCGATTTTGGGGTTGTGGGCAACGAGGCGGTGAAGAGCATTTCTACCGGTAGAACCTATGGCGGTGAGTTTTTATTTCAGCAGAAATTATACAAAGGATTTTACGCTGTAATAGCATACACCTATGTTATTTCCGAGTTTAAGGATAAAAACGATCGTTTTGTTCCAACCGCATGGGATAGCCGTCATATTGTTTCTTTAACTGGAGGAAAAAGATTCAAGAAAGGTTGGGAATTGGGTATGCGTTGGTTGTTTTCTGGTGGTTCTCCTTATACGCCTTACGATGTGCCAACCTCAAGTTTAATCGCCAATTGGAACGTAAATGGCATAGGTCTATTGGATTATAATCAGTTGAATACCCAACGGGAATCAAGCTTTCACCAATTGAACATTCGCTTGGATAAAAAATTGTTTCTCGATAAATTCAACATGAATTTTTACCTAGACATCCAAAATGCCTACGGGTACAAAACAAAGGTTGCGCCCATATTATTGGTACAAACGGATGCTAACGGAGCTCCCATGGTTGATCCAAATGATCCTTCGAGATATTTAACCAAAACCATCGAAAATACCTCGGGTATTGTTCAGCCAACCATTGGTATCATCATTGAGTTTGCCACCAAACGCAAGGCCTTACCTCAAACCCTTAATTTGCAGTAATCTGACCAGCATTCTGTACAAGAAAGGCTGAAAGTTCGGAAGATTTTTCAAATTGGCTTCGGGCGAATTCTACGAATTCAGGACTCCTGTAAAACGTTATTGACATCTTTTCTCGGTAGTTAGAAACGATGGTACTTTTGTCGGTTTTACGCTGAGGGTTTTGATCCAAGTTTCGTTGTACGCTAGCTAAATAATATACTACACTAGCGGAATATTGCTCCTGCCATTGCGGATCGTTGAGGTAGGTGTTCGACCATTTCTCCAACCCAGGATTGTTAAATCGGAGGTCTTTGCTTTCGGGATATGCGTCCACGACATTTTTGGAATTCGAAAGGAGTGTTTTTTTCTTCTTGGTTTTTTTGAGGGGTAACTCTTGCTTTGTATTCGATAGATTTTCGTTTTCGATAACGGTCCTCTCTAGCGAATCAGGAACCTCTTTCTTATGTAATACTTCTTGATTGTGTTTTTTCATGCTTTCGCCTGAAGGTTGCTCGCTTTCTTCGGTGCATGATTCGATGAAAAAAGGAACCGCTAGTAAAAGGAGGGGAATGTATCGCTTCATTTCGTTCAAGTTTTATGGACAAAAAAGATTGCCTATCTTTGCACCAAAATACAAAATAATGACCACGAACAGAACTTTTACCATGTTAAAACCCGATGCCATTGAAAACGGTCATATGGGTAAAATCATCGACATGATCTTACAAGACGGATTTACCATTAAGGCTATGAAATATACACGTCTGACTCAAGAACAGGCCAGCGAATTTTATGCGGTACACAAAGAACGTCCGTTCTACGGCGAATTAGTGGAGTACATGACATCTGGTCCCATTGTAGCAGCAATTTTGGAAAAAGATGATGCAGTGGCCTCATTCCGAAAGCTGATTGGATCTACCGATCCTGCAGAGGCTGCGGATGGTACAATTCGTAAAGCCTATGCGGAAAGCAAAGGCAGAAATGCCGTTCACGGAAGCGATTCCGATGAGAACGCTGCCATTGAAGGTGCTTTTCATTTTGCGCCTTCTGAGATTTTTTAAGTTTCGTAATTACTTTTGTCAAAGACCACCTGTGTGTGGTCTTTTTTATGCTCCATGAAGAATCAAGAAGCCACGGAAAAACGCCGAACTTTCGGCATCATCTCTCACCCGGATGCGGGTAAAACCACATTGACCGAAAAATTATTGCTTTTCGGGGGCGCCATACAAACTGCGGGCGCAGTGAAGAACAATAAAATCAAAAAAACCGCTACTTCGGATTTCATGGAAATTGAGAAGCAACGAGGGATATCTGTTGCTACTTCTGTCATGGCTTTTGAGTATAACCAAAAGCAAATCAATATTTTGGACACCCCCGGTCACAAGGATTTTGCCGAAGATACCTTTCGTACCTTAACGGCCGTAGACTCAGTCATTTTAGTCATTGATTGCGCGAACGGGGTCGAGGAACAAACCGAACGACTCATGGAGGTTTGTCGCATGCGCAAAACCCCGGTGATTATTTTCATCAATAAGTTGGATCGCGACGGAAAAGAAGCCTTCGATCTTTTGGATGAACTTGAGAAAACCCTTTCCATTAAGGTGCGTCCGCTTACTTGGCCCATTGGTATGGGCGATCGCTTTCAAGGGGTTTATAACATCTACCACCGTGGGTTGAACCTCTTCGCAGCGAACAAAACCAAAATTTCTGAAGAAGTGGTTTCTTTTGAAGACATCAACGACCCTGAATTGGAGGAGATATTGGGAGTAACCCCGGCGATGGAATTGCGCGAAGAACTGGCCATGGTGGAAGGTGTTTACGATCCTTTTGACCGCGATACGTATTTGGCAGGCGATATGGCACCAGTGTTCTTTGGTTCGGCCGTGAATAATTTTGGGGTGAAAGAACTTTTGGACACCTTCTGTGAAATTTCCCCTTCCCCGCGAGGGCGAGAAACCGACCTTCGATTCATTAAGCCCGAAGAGGATAAATTCAGCGGATTTGTGTTTAAAATTCACGCCAACTTGGACCCCAAACACCGTGACCGGATTGCATTTTTACGGATTGTCTCGGGAAAATTTGAACGGAATCAGTTTTATTATCATGTCCGTTCCGATAAAAAAATGAAGTTCCCTAACCCAACCTCTTTTATGGCGCAGGATAAAAGCGTTATAGATGAGGCATTTCCTGGAGATGTAGTGGGTCTTTACGACTCTGGAAATTTCAAAATCGGAGATACCCTTACCGAAGGGGAGAAAATGATGTACCAAGGTATACCGAGTTTCTCACCCGAGATTTTTCAGGAACTCGAAAACCTAGATCCTATGAAATCTAAACAGTTGGATAAAGGAATTCGTCAGCTTATTGACGAAGGGGTCGCTCAATTATTCATTCAGCAACCGGGCAATCGAAAAATTGTTGGGACGGTTGGACAACTTCAATTTGAGGTAATTAACTACCGTCTAATTCACGAATACGGTGCTAATTGCCGATTCGTTCCTCGGAATTATTTCAAAGCCTGTTGGTTAACCACGGAAGATGAGGAAGAATTACTTCGTTTTCAGCGCGCCAAGTCCAATCACATGGCCTTGGATAAGGATGAGAATTGGGTGTTTTTAGCCGAAACGCCGTTTTTACTCTCGATGGCCGAACAGGATTACCCGAAGATTACCTTTCATAAGTCCTCGGAATTCAAACTGCAACGATCGGTTTAGTAGTCCTTTACCTTGATACGATTACGGTGAATCTCAACAATTCCCCGGTGCTCGAGTTGCTTTAGAAGGCGCGATATAACCACCCGCGATGAATGCAAATCATCCGCTATTTGCTGGTGGGTGTGGTGCAATTCCACCGTGCCAAGAAGTTTCACCTGATCTTTCAAATATTTCAAGAGGCG
>JBJOJZ010000087.1:0-5618 GCA_046046325.1 Bacteroidota bacterium | reverse complement strand
TTTCAAGGTAATCGAACACGAAGTTGACGTTTTTAATAAGTGAGGTAAAGCATAGTGGTATCGAAAGGTACCGTTACTTCACTCAGTACTCCCGAATTGCTCGTGTTGTAAACAGCGTATTCGATGGAATAGGGGAAATTACCGTCGTTGATGCAATAAATGGTCGTATCGGTAGGCCCATAAAAGTGCTGAATACCTCCATCGCAACATTCATCGCAATTCGATTTTCCTAACTGTCGAATGAACTGCATGTGGTCACTGGCACTCGGGTTGGTGTTGACAATTCGGAGTTTAATCCAAGATTTGGCGCTGCTATGCACATCCACCGTGTTCGTTTCATCGAGGGATAAATCGCCGTAAAAAATGTCCAACGATTGGTCGAAATAAAGTGCTTTGGTTACTTTTAATATATACTTTTCCGTTCGCGTTCTGGGAAAGGAGAATTGGTATTTACCATCGATGCCCGTGGTATACGTTCCAACTAAACTCAGCTGATTGGTAGCGCTGTAAACGCTATACAATTCAACGGTGGCCCCTGATAGCGGCTGATTGAAACTGTCGTCGTACAATTGTCCCTCTAGGGTAAATGTTCCCGCGGTTTTTTTACACCCCAAGAGCGCAACCAAAAGCAACAACGGAACGAATCTCAAGCATTTCATCGGTTAAATTTAGCGAAAATATGTTCAAGCTTTTCCTGAGGAACGAACAAGAAATCCGAGGTTTCCCGCTGTTTGCCGTTTTCCTTGACCAATTCCCCCTCGTACAAACCGCACTGTATGTAATCCAAGCGCTTAAAAAACGAACAAAACTCCTCGATAAACCTTTCCGAAATTTCAATTTGTACCACTGGCCTTAAACGCTGTAATTCTCCGTCTAACGTTGAGAAAACCTTCCATTCATATCCCTCGATGTCGCACTTGATGTAATCGAGCTTGGATAAACTCGAAAAGAAACCTTTTGCCTCGAGAACTTTAACCCGCTGAACTTCTGCATGATTTGCAGCCTCTTCCTCCGAAATAATGTGCGGTAAGCCCGTTCTCAAAACACCGCTTTGCACGGGCATAACCATGGGGAGGATGCCTGCTTCGGCTCCGAGTGCCGCATGGATAACCTCCGTGTTAGGGAAGGGGCGGAGCAAGATGCTCAACCGTCGATGAAAATCAGGGATGGGTTCAAAAGCGTAGAGTTTCCCTTGTGTTATTTTTCGAGCGAAGAGTTTGGAGAAATAGCCCAAATTGGCTCCTATGTCTACCACTATATCTGTTTCTGTCAAGAGTTTCTTGGCGGCATAATGGAATTTAAACCGTGCATCGCGTTTTAAGATGCCCCAATCAAAAAGAAGGAAAAATCCGCGCTGCATGGAGGCCAAATACCACGTCGTTGGTAAAATTCTGTAAAGCAACTTTTTCAGGCGGTACATCATTCCTGCGAAATTACGCCATTTGTGGCTATTTTTATGCAAAAATTTTCATGCGTCTATTGCTCTTTCCCTTCTTTTTCCTTGCAACAACCTTGGCTTATTCCCAATCCAAATTAGACCTTAAAGAAATCATGAAAGGTCAGGATTTTACGGGCTATTGGCCCGAAGCACCCCAATGGAGTTTAGACGGTTCCTGCCTCTATTTTCGGTGGAATAAAGACGGAAAAGAGGATGCTGAGCCATTTCAATACGTACTAAAAACCAAGCAATTGAAAGCCATGGACGAAGTACAATGGAAATCCATCATTCCTTTCGACGCTTCCCAAGTATCCTTCCCAACCCAGTTATCCGTGGTTCAGCAGAGTCTGGTGCTCACCGATCGGAAAACCATGAAATCTCAGGTACTCCTACAAACCGACCATTTTCTGTCCGATGTAGAGAGGATTTCAACAACCCAAGCCACGGTTCGCATGGACGGCGATTTCTACCTCATGAATTTCAATAACCAGGGGATGCTGTCGCTCCAGCAATTAACCCGGTATGAAGGACCAACAACCAATAAAACCCAAGATTCGAGTTATTTAGAGCACCAACAATCCGAATTATTCGAGTACTTCAAAAGCCAACAATCCAAGGATAAAGATGCTAAAAAAACGCCGTTTGAAACGGTTAGTGAAATGCATTTACCCGCTGATTTTCAGAACATTTCTGGTCGTTACTTGAATTATAACTCTCGAGTAGTTTTGTTGCGCGAGGATAGGAATTTGCAAGAAAAACCAACGGAATTTACACGCTTCATTACCAAGGACGGATACACCTCAACAGTAAAAGCTCGGGCGAAAGTGAGCCAGGAGGAACCTTCCCAGTATATGTACCTGCATGGGTTGAAGAAAGACACCCTATTTCCCTTGGATTTTTCGAAATTGTCAGACATTCGAAAAAAACCTGCCTACATGGATACCACGGGAGGTTTGTATTTCGAAAAAGACCGTCCACTTTTCCTCCACGACCCGGTGTTTGCGAAAACTAAACCCTTGGCGTTGTTGGACGTGCGCGCCGCCGATAACAAAGACCGTTGGATCGTTTTGGTGGATTTAACCACGGGAGCGATTTCTGAGATCGAACGTCAACACGACGACGCTTGGATCGGTGGTCCGGGAATTTCGGAATGGAACATGGAAAACGCTACCCTTGGCTTTGCGCAAGAAGACGAAGTCGTTTATTTTCAATCCGAAGAAAACGGGTTTTCACAACTGTATGAATGGAATCTGAAAACCAAGACAAAAGAACGGGTTTATCCCGGAGGCCAAGGGTTTGAGATGCAGTCCGTTACCCTCAGTTCCGACGGCACTCGGTATTTTGTAGTACATAATGCAGACAATGCCCGGAGTTTGCAGGGCGCTTGGCTACATCGGATTCATCAAAAGATGGTTCCTGTTATTTCGAATGTTACGGGGGGATTTAGAGACTTGGCCATTTCGCCCAATCAACAATGCTTCGCTTATTTGTCCTCTACGGCGAATAATCCCTGGGAAGTTTATGTTAAAATGGATAACCAACCTGCGGTAAAAATCACGGAATCTAAAACTCCTGCTTTTGCGAATTACGCCTGGAGAACACCCGAATATATTCAGTACAAAGCAAGTGATGGAAAAGAGGTCCATGCTCGACTATACCAACCCTTGGTAGAGAATCGCAACGGGGCAGCGGTACTTTTTGTCCACGGCGCTGGTTATTTGCAAAACGCCCACAGTTGGTGGAGTCATTACTATCGGGAATACATGTTTCACAACCTTTTGGTGGACAAAGGTTACACGGTCTTGGACGTAGATTATCGGGCAAGTGCGGGCTACGGACGCGATTATCGAACGGCGATTTACCGACACATGGGGGGGAGGGATGTGCAAGATTTTATCGATGCAAAAAAGTACCTCTCGACCTTGAGTGTAGATACCAATCGCGTTGGAATTTACGGGGGATCTTATGGCGGTTTTGTTACCCTCATGAGCTTGTTTCAACATCCCGATGCCTTTGCCTGCGGCGCTGCCTTGCGCTCTGTAACCGATTGGGCCCATTACAACCACGAATACACGAGCAATATTTTGAATTATCCCACAACCGACCCGGAAGCCTACAGGAAAAGTTCTCCCATCTACTATGCCGAAGGCTTAAACAAGCCTTTATTGATGTTGCACGGAATGGTGGACGACAACGTACAATTCCAAGACATCGTGCGCTTGCAGCAACGGTTGATTGAATTGGGCAAAACCCGATGGGAATTGGCGGCCTATCCCGTGGAGGCCCATGGATTTAAGGAATCGTATTCCTGGTACGATGAATACCGTAGAATTTTTGAACTGTTTGAACACTATTTACTGAAAAAATAATGGAGCTAATCGAATTAACCACCGTTGAAGAAATGCTTACCACGTACGAGGTGTTGACGGAGCTTTATCCCTCTTTGGAAATAGAGGCCTATCGCAACGAGCTGACCTTCATGGTGCAGCACAATTATTCCCAAGTGGTGGTGAAAGAAAAAGAGGTCATTTTGGGAGTTTCAGGCGTTTGGATTGGCAATAAATTATGGTGTGGCAAGTATTTAGAAATCGATAACATCGTAGTTGCAGCCAAAACTCGAAGCAAGGGGGTTGGAAAATTGATGGTGGATTTTTTAGAGGAAAAAGCACGGGCTTTAGGATGTTCCATGATGGCTTTGGATTCCTATACCAGCAACTTCAAGGCGCATAAGTTTTTTTACAACCAAGGATTCGCTCCCAAAGGCTTTCATTTCATACATTTGCTCAACGAAGAAAAAATCCGATAAATGAGAAATAGAACCTGGCTCCTTGTTCCGGTGTTGATGACCCTTGCATTAACCTACGCATACGCCAAATACGAAAAAACAACCAGCAGCACGGATGCGAAGGTTCAATCCTTTGTCCTTCCCCCGGATTCACTGGATCCCTTGGATTTAGAAATTCCTTTTATTTCGGAGAAAACACCGGTTATTCGGCACAAGGCGTATTCCTTTCAATACGCCGAATCGCACGAGCAAGCGTATTGGATTGCTTACGAATTAACCAAAACGGAAACGGAAAAAGCGTACGACCGCACGGACGATTTTATTCCAGACCCTTCGGTAGTTACAGGTTCAGCTACGCAAGCCGACTACGCGGGTTCGGGATACGACCGCGGTCATTTAGCACCGGCGGCCGACATGGGATGGTCGAAGCAGTCGATGGAAGAGTCCTTTTATTTCAGCAACATGAGCCCTCAAGTGCCGAGCTTCAACCGAGGCATTTGGAAGCGATTGGAGGAGCAGGTGAGGAGTTGGGCCATCGTGTACGACAGCGTTTATGTCGTAACTGGACCTGTATTAAAAGCAGGATTGCCCACCATTGGCCCTAACAAGGTGAGCGTACCCGAGTATTACTACAAGGTCATTCTGGACAACACCGGAAAGGATAAAAAAGCCATTGGTTTTCTAATGGCCAACGTGGCGGGTAAAGGAACCTTGGAATCCTATGCCGTATCGGTGGATCGGGTGGAACAGGAGACGGGCATCGATTTTTTCAACAAACTGCCCGATGGATTTGAGGCAAAAATAGAGAAGGAGTTGTGCTTGCCGTGCTGGACGTGGACCATTACTAAACCGGCGGTTGGAGTTGCGGACGAATCGGAAGAGCCCAACGATGAACCCCAAGGAACCGCCGTGAAAAATCAATGCAAGGGAATGACTCAAGCGGGTACCCGCTGCAAACGAACGTCATCCGATGAAAGCGGATACTGCTACCAGCACAAACCGTGATGGGACGGTTTGCGTCGATTTATCTAGGATCTGCACATTGACCTCTGATGCAAAATAATAGTAACTTCGTACATACTCAATAAACCTGCGCTTATACAGCCGAATATGGTGTGCTTGGAGAAGGTTTGTGAGGGTTATAAGCTAGTTAGTAGCAATTACGCACACCTGTAAGAAATAGTACCCAATGAATAAAACATACCTAATATTCTGTTTAGTTTTTTCAAAAATTCTTTTTAGTCAAGAATTGAGTGAATATGATTTAAAACCATACAATGAAAAATTGAATTTCAAAATACTAGATGAAAATGATATTCTTGAAAAGAATGATTCAATAGAAGCCCTAATATTTGTCTTTAATAATCCTGTATTCAAAAATGCTGAACTTTCAAT
>JBJOJZ010000084.1:0-12995 GCA_046046325.1 Bacteroidota bacterium | reverse complement strand
GATGCCATGATTACGGGATTAACACGTTCCTACCGATCTTCAGTTCGTCCTTTACTTCAAATCATTGGCTTAGAACCGAATGTAAAGACCGCGGCAGGAATGTACATTCTCAACACAAAGCGAGGACCGCTTTTTCTTGCAGATACTACGGTAAACCTGAATCCAACAGCAGAACAAATTGCTGAAATAACGGTGAATGTGGTAAAAACTATTCAAAAACTCAAGGTAAAGCCCATTGTTGCCATTCTAAGTTATTCGAATTTTGGCTCTTCACCTGGACCCGATTCAGAGAAAATGAAGGCTGCCGTTGACATTTTACATAGAAATCACCCCAATTTGGTCGTAGATGGGGAAATTCAAGCAAATTTTGCCTTGAATTCTGAAATGTTGATGGAGAAATTTCCCTTTTCCAATTTAGCAAATAAAGAGGTAAATACCCTTATTTTTCCCAATTTGTCCGCAGGTAATATCTCGTACAAACTTTTGCAACAAATGACGGACAGCGATTCTATCGGGCCAATTCTCATTGGCCTTCGAAAATCCATCCATGTCGTTCAACTGGGTGCTTCGGTTAGGGAGATTATTAACATGGTCAAAGTGGCCGTAATTGATGCTCAAAATAAATAGGGATGATTGCTCAATTAAATGGAAGATTTATCGAAAAAAACCCTACACTTTTAGTGGTAGACTGTGCAGGGGTTGGGTATGAGGTCAAAATTTCTTTAAACACCTTTACCTCCTTGGGGGATAAAGATTCAGCGGTAGTATATACACGATTAATTGTGCGAGAGGACGCCCATATTCTTTATGGATTTCATTCGAAAGAAGAACGCGAAATGTTCAACCACCTCATTAGTGTTTCGGGGATAGGTCCCAATACAGCCATGATCATGTTGTCCTCCATGTTGCCTGAAGATATTGCACAAGCTATTCAAACAGAGGATGTAATGACCATTCAGAAAATAAAGGGTATTGGTGCAAAAACAGCCCAACGGGTGATTTTAGATCTGAAAGGCAAAGTTTTAAAATTATCAGAGCAGTCGCAAAATATGTTTAGTTCAAACAATACAAATCGATTTGATGCGTTAACGGCACTGCTTTCTTTAGGATTTGATAAAAAGGCTGCAGAAAAGGCATTGGAACGCATTGATACCGGTGCAGAACCTGTAGAACAGTTAATTAAAGAAGCTTTAAAAATTTTATAGTGAATTGGAGTAAACCGTCTACACAGTTTAAAGGGTTTGTTTTGGGTCTTTTTTGGACCCTTTTGCCGTTGGTAGGGTTCTCCCAAGGCCTCCCTTTTCCAATAAACCCCTCATGGAACAGCTATAATAATAATCCTCAATCGTTTGACCTCGGGGACCCAACCAACATGCAACAAACCATTGAATACGATCCCGAAACAGGTCGTTACGTATTCAAGCAAACTTTAGGAGAAGGCTTGTTGTTCCGAAATCCTACTGCTATGGAGCTTGAGGATTACCTTAATTTTAAAAATAAGCAGTTCGAAGGTCAAAATTGGGAACAACAAATCGAGGAGGAATCCGTTGTCGGTCGGTCGTTTGAATTACCTATTAAAATTGGTAGTAAGGTTTTTGAGAGCATTTTTGGATCTGGAGAAATTGTAATTCGACCTCAAGGTAACGTAGAAGTTCAATTAGGGGTTAATCATTCTAGGTACGACAACCCTATTTTGCCTTTACGCCAGCGAAGGATTACCCGTTTTGATTTTCAACAGAACATCAACATGGATATTGTAGGGCAAATTGGTACCCGATTGAAAATTGGTGCTAAATACAATACTCAAGCTGCATTTGATTTTGAAAACATTTCAAAACTTGAACATACCGGGGATGAAGACCAAATTATTCAAAAAGTGGCTTTGGGTATGGTAAATTTAGACCTGCCAACTTCCTTAATTCAAGGTTCTCAAACTTTGTTCGGGGTTAAAACCCAACTTAAATTTGGACGTTCAACTTTTGACTTGATTATGGCTCAATCCAAAGGGAAACGCCAAGAAATCAACATTACTGGAAAATCTCAGGTTCAAAAATTTGAATTGACGGCGGATAACTACGAGGCGAATCGGCATTACTTTTTGAACATGTTCTACCATGACGATTACGATTCGGCTATGGCAAGTCTCCCAAACGTCAACGCTACGAGGTACATTACGCGAATCGAAGTGTGGGTAACCAACCGCTCGAACATTACCGAAAACACCAGAAACATTCTAGCGTTTTCAGATTTAGGAGAAGGTAAACAGGCTAATTGTCAAGGGAATCCTGGAGGATACACTACCGGCGTTGAACCGGACAACGAAGCCAATAACCTCTATCAATGGGCATCGAATCAACCGCTGATTCGGAATTTTTTGACCGCTGTTCCTGCTTTAAACAACCAGGTAACTGCACCAGGTCCCTTTCAGCAGGCTATCGATTATGAGAAAGTTGAGAATGCTCGAAAGCTAAGTGATCAAGAATTTTCCTACAATGCATTGCTTGGTTATATTTCCTTAAATAATCCTTTGAATAACGATGAGGTACTTGGCGTCGCTTATGAATATACCTACCGAGGCCAAACTTACCAAGTTGGCGAGTTCTCTACAGACGGATCCACAGGTCAAGAAGCTTTAATTCTTAAATTATTAAAGCCAACCATTACCAGTCCTAAAAACAAAATTTGGGACTTGATGATGAAAAACGTCTATTCCATAGGGGCTTACCAAGTGGATCAACTCGGGTTCAAAGTCGATATTTACTATAACAACCCCGCTACAAGCGTCCCTCTTCCCGTTTTCCCGATGGCCGGGCTAGACGATAAACAGTTGGTTACCCTTTTGGAAATGGACCGCCTGAATCAAAACAATCAGCCATTTTCCGATGGTGTTTTTGATTATGTGCCATTCACCGTTACGGGATCTAAAATAGAAAACGGAGGAACAATCAATCGAAAGAACGGTAGAATCTTTTTCTCCACGGTAGAACCTTTTGGTAAAACCCTTGCAAATAAGCTTCAATCAATCGGGATTGCTCAAAACGTTATTAATACCATTGCATTTAATGAATTGTATGATTCCACTAAAACTGCTGCACAACAAATTCCCAGTAAGAACCGATTTATTTTCAAAGGGGAATATCAATCTTCCATTAGTTCAGATATTCCTTTAAATGCACTCAATGTTCCTCAAGGAGCGGTAACCGTAACGGCAGGGGGAATTAAACTTACCGAAGGAACCGATTACACGGTAGATTATAACCTTGGAAGGGTTAAAATTCTGAATACTGGGATTTTAGAATCCAATACTCCAATTAAAATATCCATTGAAAGCAATTCGGTATTTGGATTTCAAGCTCGCTCCCTGATGGGGGGGCACTACCAATATCGGTTGAGCGACAAAATGAAATTTGGGGCAACTTGGGTAAGGATGACCGAACGTCCCGTTACCCAAAAAGTTGATTTTGGCAGTGAGCCTTTTAAAAACAATGTAGTAGGGCTCAACTTTAGCATTCGAACCGATGTTCCTTTATTAACGCGCTTAGTGGATTTACTCCCAGTAATTTCCACCAATCAAATGTCGACATTCTCCATTAACGGTGAAGCGGCCTATCTAATTCCAGGACAACCTCGGGTCATTAATAAGGCAGGTACGTCTTACGTAGATGATTTTGAAGCCAGTCAAAGTACGATTGATTTAAAATCAGCTTCGGCATGGCGCTTAGCATCCATTCCGCAAGGCCAACCCGATCTATTTCCAGAAGCTTCTTCACAATCCCTTTCTGCTGGTTTTCGACGGGCCAAAATGGCATGGTATACCATTGATCCGGTGTTCTATCAAAGCAACAACCTTACACCAGATCATATCAAGCAAGATGCAACAATGCTCGCCGATAGCCGAATGCGCTTGGTGAATTTCACCGATATTTTTCCCAATCAGCAATTGCAATACGGTTCAATTCCCAACATAACTGTTTTCGATGTTTGTTACTATCCAAAGGAACGAGGAATGTACAACTATGATACAACCAACACCGTGGACAGTGCAGGCTTTTTTACCAACCCAGAAAATCGATGGGCGGGTATAATGAGGGGCTTATCGACCAATGATTTTGAATTAGCTAATGTTCAGTATATCCAATTTTGGATGCTTGATCCATTTAATGACGATGCAGAAAGTCAAAACCCAAATTCATTGATGAATGGTGGAGATTTATACTTTAACCTCGGTAACGTATCGGAAGATGTTTTGCCCGATTCGCGTAAAGAATATGAGAACGGTATCCCGCCTTTCGGAACGAGTATAACGGACAATGTAGATACCACCCTTTGGGCACGAGTTTCCAATGAGCAAGTGGTGGTTAATGCTTTTGATACGGACCCTGCTTCAAGGTTGAATCAAGATATTGGCTTGGATGGTTGGAACAGCTCGGAAGAACAATCTGCTTACCAATCCTATTACAATTGGGTTCAAAATAACCCCAACATTTCTCCTAATGCAAAGGCTCGAATGTTGCAAGACCCATCCAATGATGATTACAATTACTATTTGGATGACAATTTCGACAACCAACAGCTCAACATTTTGGAGCGATATAAGCGGTATAATGGCATGGAGGGAAATGCGCCCACAACGAACATGTCAGATACGGCCAATGCGGCTGGATATCCAACTCAGGCAACGAATATGCCTGATTTAGAAGACATCAATCAGGACAATAATTTATCGGAATCCGAGGCGTATTTTCAATACAAAATGAGCATTCGTCCGGGGGACATGCAAGTGGGTAAGAATTTTATTACGAATATTCAACTGTACCAAAACGGAAATAAAACCGAAAAGTGGTTCCAAGTGAGAATTCCTCTTACCTCCTATGAGAAGAAAGTCAACGGGATTCAGGACTTCAGGTCCATCCGTTTTATGCGCTTATTCATGAATAATTTCGATGAGCAAACTCAGCTTCGTTTTGCTAAAATGGAATTTTTAAGAGGCGAATGGAGACCCTATTTATTGGACTTAACACAGCCAGGTATCAGCGTACAACCTGACCCCAACCTTACCAATTTCAATATATCCGCAGTAAACGTGGAAGAAAACGATCAAAGAACTCCTGTAAAATATGAGGTTCCGCCGGGTATCGTTCGGGAAATAGACCCTTCTCAAACCTACCAACGTCAAATGAACGAGCAGTCCCTCTTAATGGACGTATGCAATTTACAAGACGGAGATGCACGGGCGGCATATAAAAATGTAGTATTCGATGTTCGGACTTATAAGAAATTAAAAATGTTTGCACACGCGGAAGAGGTTAATCCTTTAATTCCTTTCAACGATAAAGAGGTGACCTTATTTGTTCGCCTCGGAACCGATTTTGTCGAAAATTATTACGAATACGAATTGCCGCTCTATAAAACGCAATGGGGTGTTACTTCCCCAGAGGACATTTGGCCTGAATTAAACAACATTGAAATCGTTTTTGATGATTTGTTGAACTTGAAAAAGGAACGAAATCAAAAGGTTGAGGATGGTGTCTCAGGTGTCTCCACGATGTTTGAATACAGTAAGGATGATCCCGCCAACAGCGACCGCAAGATTCGAGTGAAAGGTTCCCCCAATTTACAAGCCATAAAAACCATCATGATTGGGGTTAGAAACCCGCTTCAATCCGATCCTTCCAACAACTGGCCCGACGATGGCCAACCCGAATGCGTCAATGTATGGGTGAACGAATTAAGGTTGACCGATTTCGTGAGCGATGGAGGTGGTGCTGCGGTCGGACAAGCTCAATTGCAGGTAGCAGATTTTGCAACAGTATCCGCTTCAGGTAATTATTCTGGAATTAACTGGGGTTCGGTTGAAAGCCGTGTTCAAGATCGTCAACGAAATGAGAAAATTGGAGTTGACATGAACACAACGGTTCAATTAGGCCAGTTTTTTGGAAAGCAAGCAAAAGTTTCTCTTCCTTTCTTTTACGGTTATTCATGGAACGTAATCAATCCAGAGTACGACCCCTTTAACCCTGATATCAAATTAGCCGATTACGACTTAGCAACGCGAAAGGAACGGGCGCGGCTTGGACAAGATTTTAACGAACGACGCTCATTCAATTTTACCAACGTTCGAAAAGAAGCAAAGGCGGGCGCTAAGCCAGCGTTTTGGAGGATTTCTAATTGGTCGGCTAGTTATTCTTATGCAGAGAATTTAAAACGCGATTTTAATACCAATTATGATCGAACAAGAAACTATACTTCGGCTCTAAATTATAACTACACCTTTACCGGTAAAGCTTTTGAACCATTTAAAAAATGGAAGCCTGTACAAAAATCCAAGTGGCTAGTGTTGGTCCGTGATTTCAACCTATTCTTGATGCCTAAGAATTTGACCTTCACCAATGATTTCTTAAGGATGTACAATGAACGTCAAGTTCGCAACAATTTAGTGCCTAACTATGAATTTGACCCTGTATTTCTGAAGAAGTTCGATTGGAACAGAAACTACAACCTTGGTTACGATATCACCAAAAATCTTAAAGCCTCCTTTGCTGCTACGAACCGTGCAATTTTCGTGGAAGGTAACAACCGAGTAGATCGTAAAAACGATCCACTTGCTTATCAGGAGTTCAAGGATTCTATTCGATCTCAATTATCCTCCTTTGGTAAAACCATGGAATATTCGCATAATTATAGTTTAAGTTATGCTGTTCCTTTCGATAAATTCCCATTAACCGATTGGCTTACCGCGAATATAAAATACAACGGTACGTATAATTGGCAGCGTGCGCCATTAGCGCAGACGGAATTCGGTAATACCATTCAAAACAACCGTACGGTAAACCTAACTTCTCAGGCTAATTTTGTAACACTTTACAACAAGGTTCCTTTGTTTAAAAAAGTCCTTTCGGATGGGAGGAATAATCGAGGAGCGCTAAATGCTAAAACCAATGAGGGGGGTAATAAAGGGAACAATCAGGGTGCTAAGAAAGCTGAGGAAGAGCCACCAAAACCACCAAAACCGGTGGAGGAAATGACGAAAAAAGAACGTAGAAAATGGGCGAAAGTCCTTCGTAAATTTGAACGCAAAAAGAAAAAAGAGGAGCAAGCTAAAAAGAAAGTAAACCCTATTATTGGTACCGGGGCCAGGTTACTCATGACGGTGCGTAACATCTCAGGCACCTATTCTATTGAAGATGGAACTCAACTGCCTGGGTCCAACCAAGAGTCCAGTATTTTGGGAATGAATTCCAATAATTTTGGAATGAGCGCCTTCGTGTTTGGTAAACAAGGTTATGACATTTGGGGACGTGAAAACGGTTACAGCATTGCCAATTTGTCGGCGACCAATGGTTGGTTGGTGCAAAACGAAAACCTCAACAAGCAATTTTCCACCACCCACAGTACTAAACTCAATTTAAGAGCGACCTTGGAACCGTTCAAGGATTTAAATATCGAAATGAAGCTTAACCGCAATTACGGTAGAAACAGCGGTGAATTTTTCCGTTGGAATGAAACAAATCAGCAATTTGAGGGCCAAAGCCGTTTCGAGTCCGCTACCTTAACCTATTCTACCATTACTTGGGGAACAGCCTTTATGAAAGATAATAAAGACCGTTCTTCGGAAATCTTTAGCCGTTTATTGGCCAACAGACAAGCGGTATCGCAAATTGTTGGGGCAGCCAATCCTTATTCTAATTCACTTCCGTCAGGCTACTTTGACGGATATTCTGGTAATCAGCAAGAAGTAGTTATTGGGGCCTTTCTAACGGCTTATGGCAACAAGGAAGTCAATGAGAAAAATATCAATCCAATTAAGAACATTCCTCTACCGAACTGGAGCATTACCTATAACGGATTGTCGAAATTTAATTTTGCCAAAAAAGTGGTTAAGTCGTTTGTACTCCGCCATGCTTACAACTCGACGGTAACGGTGAACGGTATGCAATCCAATATGGGCGCCACCACGGATGCGAATGGTAATCCAACGGCCTTGGATTTGAACAATAACTTCATTTCACCGCTGCAAGTTCAGAACATTACCCTAAGCGAACAATTTTCTCCGTTGATTGGGATGGATGCCACATGGATGGTCTTGGGGCAATCGGTAACAACCAAGTTTGAGTACAAAAAGGACCGAATGGCGACCCTTTCTCTGAACAACAATCAGGTGACTGAAATCAAATCGGATGAAATCGTCATAGGGATGCAATCCAAAATTACCAAGGTGAAATTGATTGAACGCATTCCCGCCAACGATTTAAATGCGGGAATTAACTTCTCTTTCCGGGATAATTCAACCTTGATACGAAAGGTGGTAGAAAATACAAATCAGGCAACGGCAGGTCAGACGGTGGTTTCTTTTAAACTCAATATTGACTATAACCTTTCACAAAATTTGACGGTTTCTTACTATTACGACCAAAACTTAAATACACCAAAGGTTGCAACGAGTTATCCTACGGGAAATATGAGCACAGGCATCAAGTTAAGGTTTAACTTAGCGGGTGTGCAGTAATGTTGGTTAGGCCGGCAAATCCCTCAGACACGCTATCCATTCACCAACTGATTCAAGAATTGGCGGAATATGAGCGAGCTCCTGATGCTGTAATCAATACGCCAGAATTATTATCAATCGATCTTTTTATTGAAGGTCGTTGCCATGCGTTCGTGGCGGAACATGAAGAAGCAATCATTGGTTTCGCGCTATATTATTTCGGTTATTCTACTTGGAAAGGAAGAACTTTGTATTTAGAGGATCTTTATGTACAGGAAGTTTTTCGTAAAACAGGAGTTGGTCAGCAACTGTTCGATCATGTAGTGTCGGTTGCCAAAAATGAAAAGGTCAGGCGTATGGATTGGCAAGTGCTAACATGGAATGAGCCTGCACTAGAATTTTATCGTAAAAACAAGGCAATTTTAGACGATGAATGGATTAACGGCCGCTTATTCTTTTAGTTTTTATTGGGTGCTTTTTGTTCATTATTCAGGAGCATTCGCTCAAGATGTTACAGACACTATGCCTATGAATCAGCTCAGGGTTTTAGCTTCCCACAACAGTTTTAAACGTGAACCGAGCCCTAAATCCCTCAAGTTTTTAAGACGTTTTTCAAAGCAATTGGGCGAATCTAACGACCCAAAACAACTAGAGTATGGTCATGTGAGCATTAGCCGGCAGTGTACTGAATACCACATTCGCGGTCTTGAGTTGGATGTGTACAATGATCCCAAGGGCGGTAGGTACTTTAAACATCGATTGAATTTTTTCATACGCGGTCAAAGAATTCGCGAAAAAAGATTTCGTCCAATGAAAGAACCTGGTTTTAAGGTTCTCCATATTCCGGATGTGGATTATGAAACGAATTATTTAACGTTAATCGATGCCTTAGATGAATTGAACCGATGGAGCATAACCAATCCAAACCACGCTCCAATTTTCCTAAACATTGAACCTAAAACTTCAGCGTTGGGAGATGAGTCGAAAATTCTGAGGAAATTAGGATTTAAAAAAGCCATTCCATACACACAGGAAGACCTCTTGTTGCTCGATGCGGCTATTAAAGACCACTTATCCACGCTCTTTACCCAGCAAGAATTTCAAAAAGGATATCCTTCGTTGCGCGCGAGGGTTGACAGCATTTCTTGGCCCGTATTAGGAGAAGTTCGAGGTCGAATATTTGCCATCATCGATGCGGGAGCTTCCTTGGGGTATCCTTCCAATGGCTTTGCTTTTACATATGGTAGTGTTCAAGATTCCAATTGCATATTCTTAATCCGCAATGAACCTATAGCGCATCAGGAAGAAATAACTGAACTCACAAAGAACTTCATAGTCCGTACACGTGCAGATGCTGGAACAGTAGAAGCGAGGGAGCAAAATTTTCAACGATTACGTGCAGCGTTGTTATCGGGCGCACAAATTATATCCACCGATTATTACCGTCCCGACCAACGATTTGGTAAGTATGTCGTTCCTTTTATTGGATTCGTTAAATGACCTTAGGAACGAATTCGAGGGTAAAGTTTACGGTTGTCAACGACTTCAGCGCTTTTACGCAAAGCGGCCATTAATAATCCTTGTACATTTCCTTTCATCATTGAGGTTAGTTGATCTTTCTCCTCCTTATAAACGGCCGTGGAAGGAGCTTTTTGTGTAGAAATAACCTGAATGAGGTACACACCCGTTTTTCCTTTTAACGGCAAAGTGGTTTGACCATCCTTCACGAATCCAGAAAACAGCGCTCCAACAATTTCAGGTTCGTAGCCACTGTTGCCAATTGATGGATTTGCGAAGGTAATTTGCACCGTGTCAACAGTGGTGTTATACTTCCGTGCCAAAGCATCCAATCCCTTGATTTTCGCCATTTCATTCATGAGTCGTTTTGCTTTTTTCTCTTCAAGCAGTTCTTTTTTCATTCGCTCTTTAACCTCATGATATTGGGGTTCTCCTTTTTCTTTAACCGCGGAAAGAATCGCGATTACGTACTTGTCCTTGTCGCGAATAGGTGCTTGAATTAAATCTCCAGCTTCCGCATCTTCGTTGAAGGCCAATTCCAAAATTCGATCTTGAGCAATCTTCGTGGTTAGACCATAAATCATGGGATTGTTATCTTCCAAGGTAATTGGACGAACGAAAAATGCTTTCTTATTGGCCAGCGTATCAAACGCTGCAATTTTCTGTGCAACTTCGTTCATGTTTGAGATTTTTTGATCGATTTTACCTAACAGAGTATTAGCCTCTGCTTCTGAATTGGCAATCGTTTCTTCGGATGGTTTGAACGACTTAACCACGGTTACCATAATAGGAAATCGGTTGGCATCACGTTCCAATACTTCGATGATGTGATATCCAAAATCCGTTTTCACCATTCCAATTTTCCCAATGGGGGCGTTGGCACAATATCCGCCAAATTCTTTGACCATATCTCCTTCCAAGAAATCGGCATATTCACCGCCTTTGTCCTTCGAACCTGGATCGTCGCTGTATTTTTTAACCAATTCTGCAAAATTGGTTTTGTTTATGGCAGCTAATAAACTATCCGCCGTTTTTTTCTTGGCAGCAAGTACTTTCGCATCCGTGGAGTTATTCGTCGAGATCAACAAATGTCGAGCCTTGATTTTTGCGGGAGAAAAACCAAGCAACTTCGAAAGATAAAAGGCTTCACCTACACGGTAAGGACCCACTAATTGTCCAATGGGGGTTCTTTTTATAATGGTATCGTAGTCCATGGGATAACTCATGTACTGATTTGATTTGGGATGTCCAACGGGAACCGCAATTCCTCGCGCGCCCGGGAGGTAATTACGCATTTCACTCTCATTCATCACCAAAGCAGAATCGTTAGTCGACGCCATGAAGTCTTGTCGTAATTTAGCAATCGTCTTATCAAAGGCTAAGGTGTCATTTTTAGAAGGTTTAATAGCAACATCAAACATCCGTACTTCGCGGTTGTTGGTTCGATTCCAATATTTTTTTTCACTTTTGTGTTCGTCGTAATATGCTTGTAATTCGTCTTCAGAAATTTTGATTTCAGCATCGTTGATTTCGGTGTATCGACGGGATACAAATCGGATTGTTTTAGCTTCTTTTTTCGCTAGATACTCTTCACGCGCTTCAACTTTGGTGACATAAATACCTTGGGCAACTAGCGAAAAATACTTTTCGTTCTTTCGACGATCCGTGAAGTACTTTTTCGTGCCTTCCCATTGAGCTTTTTCTTCGGCTTTCTTGGCGGTCTTTAATTTGGTTAAGGTTTTTTGCAGTTCTACACGACCCGATTTCATAGATTGTTCAGAAATCACTCCAGTGGACTTGTCGACAAAGAACTGGTTCAAATCTTGTAGTACGTTGAATCCGTCAGTAGCCATTAAGTAGGCATTAAACTCACGATCGCTAACATCTATATTCAGAGATGTGTACTCTTGTTGCAATAAAGTAGAGTCAACAATAAAGTTAAATGCCTTATCATTGGCCGCTTCGATATCCTCGTCTGTAAATGGTTTGTTTTCCTGTTGTTTCTGCGAACGGTCTTGGTTTTGAACGCGTTCCGTTAGTGCATTGTAGTCGTTAATGTCTATCTTTTCTTCAGCAATTAAACCGATTCCATATTTACCCTCTCCAGCGCCAAACATTCGGTTATAATCCCCCAAAATAAATGCCAACATCGCAACGCCCACGAATCCAACGATTAACCAAGACTTGTCACGAATTTTACTAATAATTGCCATCGTATCTAAATTAAGTGTGCGAAATTACAAATTACTATCCACTATTAAAAACGAAGGCAGAAAAAAAGGGGCTTATTTGCCCCCTCCTTTTTCAGGTTTTTTTTCTTCAGGTTTAGTTTCCTTAGGTTCGGGTTGCGGACTGTTGGGTTTAACGACAGGTTTCACGGGAGTAACGGGTTTCACTTCTTTTGGCGGATCTTGTTTCGCCGGCGCAGGCGCTGGTGCAGGGGTATTATTCACGGGCTTTACCTCCTTTGGTGGATCTTGTTTCGAAGGCGCAGGAGTTGGTGTAGGGGTATTATTCACTGGTTTCACCACCTTCGGCGGATCTTGTTTCGCCGGCGCAGGAGCTGGTGCAGGGGTATTATTCACCGGCTTTACCTCCTTTGGCGGATCTTGTTTCGCCGGCGCAGGAGTTGGAGTAGGGGTATTATTCACCGGTTTTACCTCCTTTGGTGGATCTTGTTTTACCGGAGCCGGAGCGGGTGTAGGAGTATTGTTAACCGGTTTCACTTCTTTTGGAGGATTTTGTTTTCCAGGATTGTTGTTGGGTTGAACTCCGCCACCCGAATTGCCGCCAGGTTTTCCTCCGTTATTATTATTGTTGTTGTTGTTGTTGTTGTTGTCGTTATTGTTATTGTTATTGTTATTGTTATTGTTATTGTTATTGTTATTGTTATTTTTATTGTTATTGTTATTGTTATTGTTATTGTTATTGTTATTGTTATTGTTATTGTTATTGTTATTGTTATTGTTATTGTTATTGTTATTGTTATTGT
>JBJOJZ010000012.1:0-12926 GCA_046046325.1 Bacteroidota bacterium | reverse complement strand
CGACGATGATAAGTTGGTCTCTTTCGAAAGCGAAGTTAAGTCCTACCGTTTGACGAAGTTTACGAAAACCAATCAAAGCACATGCATCAACTTGAAGCCCATTGTTGCTAAGGGAGATCGTGTTTCGAAGGGGCAAGTTTTGTGCGAAGGTTATGCTACCCAAAACGGTGAATTGGCTCTTGGTCAAAACTTGAAAGTTGCCTTCATGCCATGGAAAGGATACAACTTTGAGGATGCCATCGTGATTTCCGAAAAAATTGTCCGCGATGACGTATTTACTTCCATCCACGTAGATGAGTATTCCTTAGAAGTTCGGGATACGAAAAGGGGTATGGAAGAGCTTACTGCGGATATTCCGAATGTGAGTGAAGAAGCTACCAAAGACTTGGATGATAATGGTCTTATTCGAATTGGTGCAGAGATTAAGGAAGGAGATATTTTGATTGGTAAAATCACACCAAAAGGTGAAACGGATCCATCTCCAGAGGAACGATTATTGCGTGCCATTTTCGGAGATAAAGCAGGTGACGTTAAAGATGCGTCTCTCAAAGCAGGTCCTTCGCTTCGTGGAACGGTAATTGACAAAAGATTGTTTTCAAGAGCCACTAAGGACCGCAAGTCCAAATCTCAAGATAAACCTATTCTTGATACCCTCGATGCTGAATACCACAAGGATTATAGCGATTTAAAGGAAAAATTGGTTGAGAAACTGATGGTGATTCTTGGCGATAATAAGTCAGCAGGTGTCTTCAATAATTTCCGAGAGGAACTGATTAAAAAAGGTACCAAGTTTTCCGCTAAGGCCATCTTTGCTCTTGATTTCACCATTGTAAATCCATTAAATTGGACGGCGGACGAAAAGGTAAATCAAATGGTTAGCAGGGTTTTGCATAACTTCAGTATCAAAGCCAATGATTTATTAGGTAATTATAAGCGTAAGAAGTTTCATGTTTCAGTGGGTGATGAACTACCTGCAGGTATTTTGAAACTTGCAAAAGTATATGTTGCCAAAAAACGTAAGTTACGTGTTGGTGATAAAATGGCGGGACGTCATGGAAATAAAGGTATCGTAGCCAACATTGTGCGTCAAGAAGACATGCCCTTCCTTGCAGATGGAACTCCGGTTGACATTGTATTGAATCCACTGGGTGTTCCTTCGAGGATGAATCTTGGTCAGATTTATGAAACGGTTTTGGGATGGGCTGGTGAGAAATTAGGGGTTAAATTTGCAACTCCAATTTTTGACGGTGCGCATCCTGACGAAATAGATGCATATTGTGAAAAGGCAGGTGTTCCTAAGTCTGGTAAAGTGTATTTGCAGGATGGAGGCACAGGTGAAACTTTCGATCAGCCTGCGACCGTTGGTATTATTTACATGTTGAAGCTATCTCACATGGTAGATGACAAGATGCACGCACGTTCTATCGGACCATACTCGCTTATTACGCAGCAACCGCTTGGTGGTAAGGCACAGTTCGGAGGCCAGCGTTTTGGAGAAATGGAGGTATGGGCTATTGAAGCATTCGGTGCGGCCAATATTTTACAAGAGCTCCTTACCGTTAAGTCTGACGACGTGATGGGTCGAGCAAAAGCATACGAAGCAATTGTTAAAGGCGATAATATTCCAGAACCAGGTATTCCTGAATCCTTTAATGTATTACTACATGAGTTAAAGGGATTGTGCTTGAATGTATCGATGGATTAATTAATTTAAGAAAAGAAAAATACAATGGCGTTTAAGAAAGAAGCCCCAAAAAAACAAAATAGCTTTAGTAAAATAACCATCTCCTTAGCTTCTCCTGAAGTCATTTTGGAGCAGTCAAGCGGAGAGGTTTTAAAACCGGAGACCATTAATTACCGTACCTATAAGCCGGAAAGAGATGGGTTATTTTGCGAGCGTATTTTTGGTCCAGTTAAAGATTATGAGTGCCATTGCGGTAAATACAAACGTATTCGGTATAAGGGGATCATTTGCGACCGTTGCGGTGTAGAGGTTACGGAGAAAAAAGTGCGTAGAGAACGAATGGGACACATCGCTTTGGTGGTTCCTGTTGCTCATATTTGGTATTTTAGGTCACTTCCCAACAAAATCGGTTACCTTCTTGGCATTCCAACCAAAAAGTTAGATCAAATTATTTATTATGAGCGTTATGTCGTCATTCAAGAGGGATTGGTAAATTCCATTGACGGTGTAAATCTTAAAAAATATGATTTTCTGTCCGAGGAAGATTATTTAGATCTTATCGACAATCCAGCGCTTAAGGATAACCATTATTTGGATGATAACGACCCTAACAAGTTCGTCGCCAAGATGGGTGCCGAGGCATTGCATGATTTGTTGAAAGATTTGGACCTCAACAAACTTTCCAATGATCTTCGTCTGGCTGCTGATACAGAAACCTCTGTTCAACGGAAAAATGAAGCTTTGAAAAGGTTACAGGTTGTGGAAGCAATGCGTGATTCTCAAACGCGTATTGACAACCGTCCAGAATGGATGATTGTTAAGGTAGTTCCCGTTATTCCACCAGAATTACGTCCATTAGTTCCACTAGATGGAGGTCGTTTTGCTACCTCGGATTTGAACGATTTATACCGTCGTGTAATTATCCGAAACAACCGTTTGAAACGGTTAATTGAGATTAAAGCTCCTGAGGTAATCTTAAGAAATGAAAAACGGATGCTTCAAGAAGCCGTAGATTCATTGTTCGATAACTCACGTAAATCAAGTGCTGTTAAAACAGAATCCAATCGTGCTTTGAAATCCCTTTCGGATTCCTTGAAAGGTAAGCAAGGACGTTTCCGTCAAAACTTACTTGGAAAGAGGGTTGATTATTCCGCGCGTTCCGTTATTGTTGTTGGACCTGACTTAAAATTGCATGAATGCGGTTTGCCAAAAGATATGGCAGCAGAACTCTACAAGCCGTTCATCATCCGTAAAATGATCGAGCGGGGTATTGTAAAAACCGTAAAGTCAGCTAAGAAAATCGTCGATAAGAAAGAACCTGTAGTTTGGGATATTCTCGAAAACGTTTTAAAAGGTCACCCGGTTCTATTGAACAGGGCACCAACACTTCACCGCTTGGGTATTCAAGCGTTTCAGCCAAAATTAATCGAAGGAAAGGCTATTCGCCTCCATCCTTTGGTTACCACAGCTTTCAACGCGGATTTTGACGGTGACCAAATGGCGGTGCATTTACCTTTGGGGAATGCTGCAATTTTGGAAGCACAATTGTTGATGTTGGCCTCGCACAATATTCTAAACCCTGCCAACGGTGCACCAATTGCCGTACCATCCCAAGACATGGTTCTTGGATTGTATTACATGACTAAAGGCAAGGTTTCGACAGAAACAGAAATTGTGAAAGGCGAAGGAAAAACGTTTTATTCTCCTGAAGAGGTAATTATAGCCTACAACGAGCGTAAATTAGACCTTCATGCTCCAATTAAAGTGAAAACCTTTGATCTGAACGAGCAAGGTGTTCCTGTTTTGAAAATGATTGATACAACTTGCGGTCGAGTTCTTTTCAATGAAAAAGTTCCTCGCGAGGCTGGATTTATCAATGATGTATTGACCAAAAAAGCGCTGCGCGATATTATCGGAGAAGTGCTCAAGGTTTCGGGTACTTCAAGAACAGCTCAGTTCCTTGACGATATCAAGAATCTTGGCTACAGTATGGCTTTCAAAGGTGGATTGTCCTTCAATTTGGACAACATCATTATCCCTAAACAAAAAGCGGAATTGGTTGCAAAAGCCGAAGCTGAAGTATTGGATGTAATGGAGAATTATCGCAATGGTTTCATTACGAACAACGAACGTTACAACCAAATTATTGATATTTGGACGCATACCAATTCGCGCTTGACCCAAACGTTAATGGACCAACTTAAGGCAGATCGCCAAGGGTTTAATCCAATTTACATGATGTTTGATTCTGGAGCTCGTGGTTCAAGAGAACAAATTCGTCAGCTTTCAGGGATGCGTGGTTTGATGGCCAAGCCCCAAAAATCAGGTGCTACCACCCAAGAGATTATTGAAAATCCAATCCTTTCAAACTTTAAGGAAGGTCTTTCGATTCTTGAGTACTTTATCTCCACCCACGGGGCACGTAAAGGTCTTGCGGATACCGCTCTTAAAACAGCCGATGCAGGTTACTTAACGCGCCGTCTTGTGGATGTTGCCCAAGATGTGGTAATTAACTCCGAAGATTGTGGCACCCTTCGCGGTATTGTTGCTTCTGCTTTGAAAAAGAACGATGAGGTTATCGAGCCATTGTACGACCGAATTTTGGGTAGAACTTCAGTTCATGATGTTTTTGTTCCGGATTCGGATCGCTTAATTGTTGCAAGCGGTGAAATGATTACCGAAGATGTCGCAAAAGAAATTGAGCATAACGGCATAGAAGAAGTGGAAATACGTTCCGTATTAACCTGTGAAATGCGTAAAGGTGTTTGTGCAAAATGTTACGGCAGAAACTTGTCAACCCACCGTCCAACCCAGATTGGCGATGCGGTAGGAGTAATTGCTGCACAATCCATTGGTGAACCAGGTACACAGTTAACGTTGAGAACCTTCCACGTTGGAGGTACCGCATCAAACATTGCCGATAGTTCGGATATCAAAGCGAAACATTCAGGGAAACTAGAGTTCGAAGAGTTAAGAACCATTGACTTCAAAGGTAACGACGGTACGGTCAAAACAATCGTTGTAGGTCGTTCCGGTGAAGTACGCATTATTGACGAGAAAACTGGAGTTGTTTTGATGAACGCAAACATTCCTTACGGTTCAGATTTGATGATTAATGGACAGAAGTCCATCAAAAAAGGAGAGGTGATTTGTAAGTGGGATCCATACAATGCTTTGATCATAACGGAAGTTAAAGGTAAGGTGTTGTTTAAAGACATGGAACCTGGAATTACGTACCGAGAGGAAATGGACGAACAAACTGGATTCGACCGCATCGTAATTATTGAATCACGTGACAAGCGTAAGAATCCTGCAATACATATTGTTGATCCAAAGTCTAAAGAAACGATGCGAGAGTATTCACTTCCTGTAGGTGCTAACGTAACGGTTAAGAATGGTGAAACGGTTGATGCGGGTGAAACCTTGGTGAAAATACCAAGAACTTCAGGTAAGTCTGGAGATATTACGGGAGGCCTACCGCGTGTTACCGAATTATTCGAGGCACGTAATCCTTCCAATCCTGCTGTTGTTTCCGAAATCGATGGAACGGCTGCTTTTGGTACAATCAAGCGAGGAAACCGTGAAATCATCATTACGCCGAAGTCTGGTGAACCGAAGAAATATCTTGTTCCACTTTCCAAACATATTTTGGTACAGCAAAACGATTTCGTTCGTGCTGGTAGTCCACTTTCGGATGGTGCCATTACTCCGAACGATATTTTGAATATTGAAGGTCCTACGAAAGTACAGGAGTATATCGTCAATGAAATTCAAGAAGTATACCGTTTGCAAGGGGTAAAAATCAACGACAAACACTTTGAAGTAATTGTTCGTCAGATGATGCTTAAAGCGGAAATTATTGATGCTGGAGACACTCGTTTCTTAGAAGGTCAGTCGATACACAAAGCAGATATCATGGAAGCTAACGATGCTTTATATGGTATGATGTTCGTAAGAGACGCCGGTGATTCGACTGAAGTTGAAGCGGGTCAAATCATTTCAGTTCGTAAGTTCCGTGATGAAAACTCTAAATTGAAGCGTGAAGACAAGCGTCTGATAGAAGCTCGTGAGGCAAATCCTGCTACTTCAACACCACTTCTTCAGGGGATTACGCGTGCATCGCTACAAACACAGTCCTTCATTTCGGCAGCATCCTTCCAGGAAACTACCAAAGTGTTGAATGAAGCTGCTATTTCGGGTAAAGAAGACCACCTTCTTGGTTTGAAAGAAAACGTCATTGTAGGTCACTTAATTCCTGCAGGTACAGGAGTTAGAGCTTTCCAAAAGATGATTGTAGGTTCTAAAGAAGTTATGGAAAAACTTACTGAAGGTAAAGAAGATTAATTGCACAAGTGGCAATTGTTGAAAATCCCGCTTCGGCGGGATTTTTTTTACCCGATTTTATCCCAATGCGGTTTGTTTTTGAACAATTCGATCATGCGATTCCTGAGTGGAAGAACCGATGGTGAGGTTAATTTTGGATCCTCCGAATAAAGCGAAATAGCAGCTTCACGGGCTTGAAGGACCATTTCCTGATCCTTTGATAAGTCGGCAATTTTTAAATTCAACGCTCCGCTTTGCTGAGTCCCCATTAAATCACCAGGTCCTCTGAGTTTTAAGTCCACTTCCGATATTTTAAAGCCATCATTGGTCTCTACCATAGTATCCATGCGCTTTTTGGATTCTTTGGACAGTTCATAATCCGTCATGAGAACGCAGTATGATTTTTCCGCTCCTCGTCCAACCCGTCCGCGTAATTGGTGCAATTGCGAGAGCCCAAAACGTTGTGCGCTTTCAATAATCATCACTGAGGCATTGGGAACGTTGACGCCAACCTCAATCACCGTAGTGGCGACCATAATGTGCGTAGTTCCTTCAATAAATCGCTGCATTTCACGATCCTTATCCTCCGGACGCATCTTGCCATGCACCATACTCACATGATATCGAGGAATAGGAAATGCTTCTGTAATTTGAAGATAACCATCCTCGAGGCTTTTAAAGTCCAACGTTTCGCTTTCCTCAATCAATGGATAGACAATGTAAATCTGACGTCCTAATCCGATCTGTTCACGCATGAATTGGTACAACTGTGGTCGGTGGGATTCAAAACGATGAATGGTTTGAATGGGTTTTCTTCCCGGGGGTAATTCATCGATGATGGATACATCTAAATCTCCATAAAAGGTCATTGCAAGGGTTCGAGGTATGGGAGTAGCGGTCATCACAAGAACATGCGGTGATAATTCGCTTTTCTGACGCATTTTGGCGCGCTGCGCAACCCCAAAGCGGTGTTGTTCATCAATGACCACAAGCCCTAGCTTTGAGAATTTCACCTCATCTTCCAATAAGGCGTGAGTTCCAATCAGAAAATCAATCGAACCTTCCTTTAAATCAGCCAATAAGGGAGTTCTAACCGATCGCTTAACCGATCCTGTAAGCAATGCTGCGCGAACCGGTAAGTCTTTCAATAACGACGATATAGTTTCAAAGTGTTGGTTGGCAAGGATTTCAGTTGGGGCTAACAAAGCGGCTTGAAATCCGTTTCCTTGCGCAAGAAGCATAGTAATTAATGCCACTAAGGTTTTACCTGAGCCAACGTCCCCTTGAAGCAATCGGTTCATGGGTTGACCCGTTTTCATGTCTTGATGAATTTCTCGGACGACCCTTTTTTGCGCTTCGGTAAGGTCGAAAGGCAATTTTAAATGGTATAAATCTGCCAAGTTCTTACCCGTTTTCAAGAAGGAATAACCCTGCTCGGAACGTTTTCTCAGCCCTTTTCGCAGCAACATCTCCAATTGCAGTAAAAACAATTCCTCAAAAACAAACCTCCTCTTTGCTTCGACATGGTCTCGCTCTTGCTTGGGAACATGGATGTTAATTATCGCCTCGGAGAAACGAACAAGGTGGTGTTTTATTCGAAGATCGTCCGGAAGAAGGTCAGGCAATTGGCTAAGATCTAATTTTTCGATTAATAACCTTATGAGTTTTTCTAATCCGCGGGTGTGTAGTCCTTTTGCATTGAGCTTTTCAGTACTTGGGTAGATGGGTTGGAATCCCGCCGAAGCTCCTTCGATGGAAGGACTAATTTCTGGATGGGGAATACTCCAAAATGAACCGTTTAATTTTGGACGTCCAAAAATCCGGTACTTTTTGCCAGGTATCAAGTTAGGTTTAATCCACCTCCATCCCTGAAACCAAATCAATTGAATGCTTCCCGTATCATCGCTAAACCTGCATTGAAGCCGCTTGGCCCTACCTGCTCCTAATTCTTGAATAGTATCGATAAATCCTTCCAATTGAATATACCCTTCTGTTTCAGGAATCAAGCGGCAAGTGCCCACCTTGGAGCGGTCAATGTAACGAAAAGGAAAGTGGTTCAATAAATCCCAATACGTTTCAACATTAAGTTCTTTCTTAAGCAGGGCAGCTTTTTCAGGACCAATGCCTTTAAGGTAGGCAATGGGGGTATGTAGTGCTTCAGCCATGCTGGGAAATTAACTCCAAACGCCCATTTTATTGAATTTTTCGATGCGCAAAGCAATTCGATCCTCTGGCAGCATAGCATCTAATTCCGTCAAATACCCTAAGATGGACGATTTTACCGATTGGAAAATTTGGTCGTGGTTGCGATGAGCACCTGCGATTGGTTCTTGGATTACATCGTCTACTAAGCCGAAACCTTTCATGTCTTGAGGAGTCAATTTCAAGGCACTGGCCGCTTTTTCTTTATGTTCCCAAGAACGCCATAGAATGGAAGAGCAGCTTTCCGGTGAAATAACCGAGTACCAAGTATTCTCGAGCATTACTACTTTATCCCCAACGCCGATTCCCAAGGCACCTCCAGAGGCACCTTCACCAATGATGATGCATATCACAGGAACTTTTAGTCGCATCATTTCATAGATGTTGCGCGCAATAGCTTCTCCTTGACCACGTTCTTCCGCCTCAAGTCCTGGGAACGCTCCCGGTGTATCGATGAACGTTACAATGGGTTTGTTGAATTTTTCAGCCAATTTCATGAGCCTTAACGCCTTTCGGTACCCTTCCGGATTCGGCATACCGAAATTCCTGTACTGCCGCATTTTAGTATTGATTCCTTTTTGTTGGCCGATGAACATAACGGAACGCCCGTTGACCAAACCAAAACCTCCCACCATGGCTTTGTCGTCTTTGACATTTCGATCACCGTGCAATTCCATAAAACTACCATCCGTTATAGCATTAACATAGGCGAGGGTATAGGGACGGTCCGGATGACGCGATAATTGCACCCGTTGCCAAGGACTCAAGTTGGCAAAAAGGTCTTGGGCAGTTTGTACATATTTTTGCTGCAAGGCCGCTATTTTATCGGACATATCCACCTCGGTGGATTTACCAATTTGTTCGGTTTGCTCTATTTGTTCCTGAAGTTCTTTCAGGGGTGATTCAAAATCTAAGTAATGGCTCATATCCTTTTAACTAGAGAACAAAAGTAAAAAATTAAACACGTTCTTGTATTTTTGTCCCACATGATCGTTTATCCTAATGCCAAAATAAATTTGGGATTGCGCGTTCTCCGAAAACGCAGCGATGGATATCATGATATTCAAAGCATCATGTTGCCGATTCCCGTATACGATATAATCGAAATCACGGCTTCTGAGGTTTTTGAGTACCATGCTTCGGGGTTGTCTATTCCACAGGATGGATCTGTAGGTCTCGTGGAAAAGGCCTATCAATTAATGCAACTAGCCTATGGGATTGGCCCAGTCCGGATCCATCTTCGAAAACAAATACCCATTGGTGCGGGATTGGGAGGAGGGTCTTCCGATGCAGCTTTTACCCTCAAGGCACTGAATGAATGGTTCTCCCTTCAACTCACCACCAAAGATTTGCTAGAATTGGCCTCGCAGTTAGGCAGCGATTGCCCTTTTTTTATTGAGAACGTTCCTGCATTTTCTACGGGCAGGGGAGAACAGTTAAATCCAATTTCGATCGACTTAAAAGACCTATATATAGCGTTATATAATCCCGGAATCCATGTTAGTACAGCGAAGGCTTATGCGGTTGTAACGCCTTTGCCGGTACCTGAGTTATCCCAAGAAACTAATACTTACGATACTTGGCAAGATCATTATATCAATGATTTTGAAATTCCTATCGGAAAACTGCATCCCGAAATTACCAAAGGAATAACTGATTTAAAACAGCATGGTGCCTTTTACGCTGCGATGTCTGGAAGCGGTTCTTCCTACTTTGGATTGTTCTTCAAAAAGCCTGTTTTACTCCATGAAAAACACCTAATTTATCACGGTTCTTTAAGTCTGACCTGTTAATTAATAATGCATTGACCAAAATATTTCTTAAATTTAAAGGAAAAGTAAATTTTATTTTTAATTTTGAACTTGTCTAAATGACACTAAGTAAGTATTAACCGTTTAAATTTTTATCTATGAAAAAAGTGTTTACTTTAATTTCTGCCCTTTTCATTGGGGTTGTTGCAATGGCACAAGCAACGGTAACGTTTCAAGTAGACGTAACCAATTACATCGCCGGTGGTGCTACCATCGATGGTACTGGAATGCGTGTTGCTGGTAATTTCTCTGCACGTCAAGGAACCGTAGGAGGCTCTCCAATGGCGGATTGGTCACCAACAGTTGCAACTTCTGCGATGACCGCATTGGCGAATAACATGTGGGAGATTGTGGTTGACTTTCCTGCTGCATCTGCTGGAGATACGCTTCTTTACAAGTTTGTTAACGGAAACTGGGGAATGAACGAAGGGGTTCCTGCATTGGAAGCTTGTGGTTTAGGTGACGGTTTTGGTGGGTTCAACCGAGTATTGGTTATTCCTGCTGCTAACCAAACGAAAAGCTATTGCTACGACTCTTGCTATTCGTGTGCCGGAAGCGGTGTTGGTCTGAACGAGGGTGCAATTGCTAACCTTTCTGTTTCTCCAAACCCAAGCAGCGATGTAGTTACTTTTAGCTTTGGTACTTCTTCCAATGCTGCTCTTATTACCTTGTTTGATTTGTCCGGTAAAGTGGTTGCTTCACGCAATGTAAATACAACTGCTTTGAACGTAATCGACTTCTCCATTGCTAACCTAACATCTGGTTCTTACATGTACCAAATTGAAGCCAACGGAAGCGTGGTAACAGGTAAATTGATGAAGAAATAATTTTTGCCTTTTTTTTGGGAAAGCCTATGTGAAAACGTAGGCTTTTTCTTTATCTTAAATTTTGGATGATGATGTTTCGAATTTTCTTGTTATTTGGTATTTTCACCACTAGCTTAAACGCTCAAATTTTGGAAATAAGTCCCGCATTTCCAACGGTCAACGATGTGGTAACCATCATCTACGACGCTACCAAAGGGAACGGCGCACTTACCGGGGTTAATCAAGTGTATTGCCATACAGGTTTAATTACTACCGCAAGTACCTCTCCCTCCAATTGGTTGTTCGTGCAGGGCAATTGGGGACAAGTGGATGCGAACGTTCAAATGACCCCTATAGGAAATAACAAACATTCCATTACTATTGACATCGATGCTTTTTACGGTTTTCCTGTGAATACAACGGTTTTAAAACTGGCTTTTGTGTTTCGCAACGCTAACGGTTCTATTGTAGGCCGTGAAGCCGATGGCAGTGATATCTTTTACGATGTATATCCCGTGAACGGAGGGTTGCAAGCAGCCATTTTTAACCCAACGCAAGTGCAGTTGTTGGGACTAAATCAAACCTTTCCCTTCAAGGGACAATCAAACCAACCCTGCTTACTTACATTAAAAGAAGACGGCGTTTTACTTTCCTCTCTCAACAATGCGACGCTTTTGAACTACACGGTTACCGCCGGTAGCCCAGGCACCCATACCCTAATGTTCGAGGCAGATAACGGATCCACTGTGATCCAAGACAGCGTTATTTACACCGTGAATCCTCCTGTTACGTATCAAAATCCTCCTGTAGGTATCAAGAATGGTGTCAATCACATTAACGATTCTACCGTTATTTTTCAATTGTACGCCCCTGAAAAACAGCACGTTTATTTGCTTGGTGACTTCAATGGTTGGCTTCCTCTTTCAAACTACCATATGAATTGTTCGTTGGACTCAACTCGTTGGTGGCTTACCGTCGGGGGACTGCAGGCTGGTCAAACCTATGCCTATCAATTCCTCATCGAGGGCCAAGGTCGTTACGCTGACCCGGTCAGCACCCTGGTGCTGGATCCTAATAACGATTCATTTATCGGAAACACAACGTTTCCAAACCTTCATCCTTACCCAACTGGTTTAACCACGGGAGTGGTTTCCCTTTTTGAAACGGTTCCGCCTTCTTATGCTTGGCAAAATGCCTCCTTCAATCCACCCGCCAAAAAGGACTTGGTGATTTATGAATTGTTAATTCGAGATTTTGTCGCCGCACGAAATTACCAAACGCTCATCGATACCATTGCCTATTTGGACCGATTGGGCATCAATGCCATCGAACTTATGCCGAATTCAGAGTTTGAAGGCAACGAAAGCTGGGGGTATAATCCTGCATATCATATGGCCTTGGATAAATATTATGGCACTCCCGAGAAATTTAAAGAATTCGTGGATACCTGCCACGGACGCGGCATTGCCGTAATCATTGACATGGTGCTAAACCATGCCTTCGGCCAAAATCCCATGGTCAATATGTACTGGGATGCGGTGAATAACCGACCGGCAGCCAACAATCCTTGGTTTAACGCGATTTGCCCACATCCCCCGAACTGTTGGGGTTATGACTTCAATCACAGCAGCAACGCTACCAAAGAGTACATCGATCAAGTAAACCGACATTGGGTTCAAGAATACAACATCGATGGGTTTCGATTCGATTTTACCAAAGGTTTCGCTAATACGAGCGCTAGTTATAGTCTAGAGCGGATTAATAATATCAAAAGGATGGCCGATACCATTTGGGCCTTGGACCCCGATCAATACATCATTCTTGAACATTGGTGCGACAATAACGAAGAAGAACAATTGGCAGATTATGGTTGCATGCTTTGGGGGAATGTAACTCACGGTTATCAGAATTCGGGTAAAGGGTTTCCTGCAAACTCTAGCTTGTCCAATGGAATTTATACCAACCGTACTTGGAACCTTCCTCACCTCATAACCTACATGGAAAGCCATGACGAACAACGGCTTATGTACGAGGCAATCACTTTCGGTAATGCCAGTAATCCTGCACACAACGCCAAAGATCCTTACACGGCCTTGGGGC